>DATBWO010000150.1:0-3273 GCA_036514775.1 Dehalococcoidia bacterium
GGATGGCTACTCCTTTGCAACAAGCATGAAGGGCGTCTTCGCCGGTGGTGATGTGGTATCAGGTCCGAGTGACATTATCGGTGCCATAGGTGCTGCCAAGGAAGCTGCTATTTCCATTGACCGTTATCTCCGTGGTGTGGATACGAGGGAGGATAGGATCATAAACTTCAGACTGGTTAACGGCGCGCCCCTGGCAAGAAGCACCAAGCTAGGAATCGTAACCACCTTGGATGAGAAGTTGGCTATAAGTGAAACCAGACGCTGCTTCAATTGTGGTGTGTGTGAGGCAGGGATTGATAATGGCAAGCAGCCGGCATGTGCCAGTGCCTGTCCTGCTCATGCCCTCTATTATCATGACATGTGGGTGCTTACTCCTAAAAAAGTTATGTATAAGCTATAGGGTGTGACATAATATCGGGCTGAAATTAAGTAGGGAACATATATAAGCGATAGGTGGCCCCCTAACTGGAGGTCACCTTTTTTATGCTTTCTTCTCACACTGTGTCCTATTGGCAATACCGTCAACCAAACTTCTACCTGCCCCGGCGTTTATGATTGCACGCTAGTTTATCTGCCTCTTCAGTATCTGATACTAAGACGTATTCTTTGACTAATTTATTCCTTGTGTTATAATAGACCAGCGCCAGTGACAGCAGGTACCTTGAGGGTTTAAATAACTTGCCTGCCGAGGCTTAAAATTAACCCTGTGTTCGCTGGCATAGGGATTTTTTATTATAGGCTTCCTCTCCCATGACAGGAAGGAATTAAAGAGAGGGCGAATATGTTAAGGGAAAAGAAGGTGCAAATAGTAAACAATTTGGCCGATGATTTGTCGCGGAGCACTATTATCGTCGCTACTAACTATCAAGGGTTGCTTGCTAAACAAATGACTGAGTTGCGTCATGCCTTGGCAAAAGCAGGTATTGAGTATCATGTGGTCAAAAACACTCTAGTCTATCGTGCCGCTGACCAGGTGGGTAAGCCACAACTGAGGGATATAATCGAGGGGCCTGTAGCTCTGGCCTTCGGCTACGGTGACATAGCTAATATAGCGAAAACTCTTAACCAATGTATTAAATCCGCAGCATTGCCTCTACAAATTAGAGGAGGACTGCTAGGAGACCGAATTTTGCCTCCCGAGGAGGTGATAAGCCTGGCTAATTTGCCACCTAGAGAAATTCTCATCTCCAAACTAATTGGGCAATTACAAGCCCCCATAGGAACTTTACATAACATTATTAGTTTTCCCTTACAGGGGCTTCTGAATGTACTACAAAACAGAGCTCAAACCATCAACAAATAACAAAGGAGGGAATCATGTCACCAGAAGAAGTAAAGGAAGAAACTAGTGAAGGGGAGGTAAAGAAAGCTTCAAGAGCAAAGAAAGAAGTTAAGGAAGGAGAAGTAAAGGAAGCTCCGAGGGCAAAGAAAGAAGCCAAGGGTTTGACCAAGGAAGAAATTATTGCTGCCATTAAGAATATGACAGTGCTGGACCTGGCTGATTTGATCAAGGCTTTGGAGAATGAATTCGGAGTTAGCGCTGCCCCTGTAGCAGTAGCAGCACCAGCAGCTGCCCCTGGCAAGCCAGCAGAGGCCCCCCCAGCGGAGGAGAAGACAGCATTCACCGTCACTTTAAAGAGCTTCGGTGAAAAGAAAATCGAAGTTATCAAAGCAGTGCGTGAGGTAACCACTCTAGGATTAAAGCAAGCTAAGGATTTAGTAGAAGCTGCTCCACAGGTAGTAAAAGAAGGCGTACCCAAGGAAGAAGCCGACACAATAAAGCAGAAATTAGAGGCTGCTGGAGCGACTGTAGAGATTAAGTAAGGTCGTCCTAGAATTTTCGAATTCTTGAGGGGGGAGGTTGAGTAACATGCCTCTGGCCAGTTACCAAGCTATCTTAGCTATCTTAGCAATGGGAGGCCTTTTCATCCTCCTGGGTATTATCTCTATCCTCTGGAACAAGAGGGAAAAGAAAAGATATTACAATTCTATTTTGTTAACCCAAAGAGATATCAAGGAGTCTCTAACTCATGAACCACGGCGTTCCTGGCTACATGCCTGGCAAACAGGAGGCGGGATTTTCCTTACCATTGGCATTGTACTGCTGATTATTGGCGGGATTCTGTGGTTTAGTGCGCACTAAGCTTTTTCTGATACTCAAACTTTAACATTGCTTACGGAGGCAACCGATGCGAAAACACGGGGTGCCACCTCGGTTTGTCCTAATATTGTGGCCTGTAATAGATAAACTTTTGCGAGTAGTCTATCACATCAAGCCTCTGAAGGCCGATGGTAGCAGCATTGTTTCCCTCGACACTCGTCACTATAAAGGTCCCACCAGAGTACTAAATGACGGCTCTGAAGTAAAAACTGGAGACACAATAATAGAGCTTCATTTGAATAATACCTGGTTTAAAAGAAGGCGCGAGCTTAATTTAAGAGCCTCACAATCGCCCCGGGAATTCCTTGGTTGCTTCGCACAGGACCTCCAAGTTCTAGCGCAGCAAATAGCCAGTGGGATGTTTGGTAATATTACAGCGCTCCATGGCAGTACCCTTCAGCATGTAGCCGCTACAAGATTGGGATTCCAGGTTGAAGAACTGCCCGATAACTTATGGAAGAGGGGGGCCCGCTTCTATATGGCCGGGTTAATGCAAATCTATCATTTGCGGGGAGACGAAGTGGCTGGACTCCGAGAAAAGACTTGGGAGCTTAAAGAAGTCTGGCTTTCCAGGGCGGCGCTTTTGACCAAGTACAGCTCCAAGCATCCGTGAGTTTGCTCATATGCCGAAACCGGGTTTGCTAGACTGAATACTCCCCGTCTAATTCAAGAAGCTCAGGTATGGTGACAAAATCAAAACCCCTCTCCTTTAGGGTTCCAATGACGGAGGGCAGCGCCTGGAGCATCTGACTACGGTCATAACTTGGTCTGGTATCGCGACCATCATGCAGGACAATTACACTCCCAGGTTTTACCCGCTGAACAATAGTCCGTACAATCTCGTCGCTGGGCTTATCTGCCTTCCAGTCACTGGTTATATTGTCCCAGGTAACTACCGTATACCCCAGGCGGCGAACAGTTCGCATCAGCCAGGGGGTACGAAAGCCGTGGGGAGGACGAAAAAGCTTGGGCTCAGAGCCGGTACACTCATAGATTGCCTGACGAGCCAGCTCAATATCACGAGCAATTGCTTTGCCCCATCTCAGACATAGTGACCTGTCGTGATGGTAGGAGTGATTCCCAATCACATTTCCTGCTGTCAGTATCCGCCG
>DATBWO010000151.1:0-4048 GCA_036514775.1 Dehalococcoidia bacterium
GGGGACGCGCCAGGCAGCACCAACTACCAGTGCGCTAAGAAAGACCAGAACTGTCATCACGTAGATAACGCCACGGTATGGATAACCGGCGCCTTGTTTTTTGACCAGGTAATAGTTTTTTGCCAGACTGGTCACGGCAACCAGAAGCAGGGCCATCAAAAGATAATAGCGGAAGAAGACATATTGCTGTTCCGGAAGATTGCCCAGATTTATCAGGATGGTTATAGCGCTCAAAGAAATGGTGACCCACGCATTTTTTTTTCGCAAAACAAAATACGTCGAAATATAGCCCATAATCCAGGCAAAGAAGATAAGCAAGACGGCAAATTGTATGGTGCCTTCGCTTGGTTCACCCGCATTTACCACCTGCCACCAAGTCTTCAAAGCCACTGCTAGCTGATTGAACCTTAAGGTTAATTCCGGTGACGGCATCAGACTAGATGCCTGCCAGACCGTAACAGCAACACCGAGAACCACAGCAACAGGATGTAATACGATGGCAGGCAACCGGCTTTTGCATAGCAGCCAACCACTCACCACAGCCAGGACAAGGACAAGCGTCAGGGATGGGTTAGGTGAAATCCAGCGGGCCTGCTCTATCGAGGCTATAGCAACCTCGAGAGAAAGAAAAAGGAGAATAGTAATTCCCCATTCCTGCCAGTTACTCAACCAAGCCTTAAGTTTTGACAGTAACATGCGTGTCCTTCTTATCTACGGATGAGAGTTCCACTATCGAGAGCTTTGGAAAGTTCTTCTCCCTGCTTAATAGTATGAAAGTGAAAGCCGCTGGAAACAAGACTGGCGGCGGTTATTCTCCCCACCTCTCCACCAAAGCTGGCAGCATCAAGTGAGATTATCATGGCCACTGCACCGCGGTTTTTTGCCTGATGAAGAGCTGCTACCAGACGTTCATTTGCGGCCGGTGTAATGACGATAATAACGGAGTTGATGCCGAAAGATTCTATCTCCTGCGGAATCAGCCGTTCAACAGTGGTTTCACCGGTCGCTTTCACCAAAGCCAGAACTTCCAGCATTTTCCACAAGTGCTGACTGCCGGTTTCCGGTGGAAACCGGTAAGACTGGTCACCTGCGGCAATTAAGCCGACCTTCTGGCCGATATCGACATATTTCTTTATCAGCGATGCGGCGACGGTAATGCCATATTCTTCTGTGCCTTCGTCACCATCTCCCACTTGAAAATCCTGATGCATATCCAGAACAATCCATGTATTTTTAGCGGCATAATTGGAGCGGTCGGCATCAAACTCCTTGACCATTAGTCTTCGGGTGTGGGCTGTACTTCGCCAGTGGATGCGGTTGAGGGTATCGCCACTGGCATATTCTCGCACGCGGGCAGCGTTGGGACCGCTCTCACTGATTAACCACCGGCTTGAGCCGGGGCCAGGCTCATGGTGGAATGGGGGCTGAAAGAAGGGTAACTCTGGAGTCGCCGGATAGACGATAATGGTATCAGTCTGCTCCATACTGCGACTTAAGGAGAAAAAGCCGAAGGGGTCAGTAACGGAGGCGATTTGCGGCCCTAAAGTGTATCTCCCCCGCCGCTGACAATATACCTGGGTCTGCCAGCGGTAGGAAGACCTGGAAGGCAAGTTTAAAACGGCCATATTGTGGCGTCCTGGCAAAGAGGATTCCTCCTCCACTTTGACCAGAAACTTAGGGATTCGGGAACTGTTGAATACAGTAACCTCCTCGTCCAAACAACCGCCAGCCTGACAGTGTTCGGCTGACCTGGTGACCTGGGAGGTGATGCCCCGAATACTGATTCGCACCCACAAATAACTCAGCGTAAGAACCAGTACCGCTGTGGCAAAGAGGCGTAACATGAGAACAGAGCCGATAGCCAGAGCTACAGCCAGGATAACGACGGGTATAATAATAGCAAGAACTACTTGACGCTTCATAGCTTCATACCCATAAGAAATAACTATCCAAGAACGAAGAAGAGGGAAGGGATAAGCCTGGTTTTGGCTTACCGGCGGGGCAGTGCTCCAGGTACAGGAACCTTTTCAAATATCTCGGCGATGCTTGTCCGGGCGCTTCTGGCTTGCGCCCCGTCACTGGAAGGTAGTATTAGCCTGTGGGCGAGAGCGGGTTCTGCCAGAGCTTTAATATCGTCCGGCATCACATAATCGCGCCCTTGCATCAGAGCTCGAGCCTGAGAAGTCCGAAAAAGAGCCAGCGAGGCGCGCGGAGAGGCACCAAGATATATCGCATGGTGGTGGCGTGTCGCCTCAACCACGGAGGCTATATACTGTTTCACCAGGTCATCCACGTAGATATTCTTGACTGTCTTCTGAAGCATCAGAATGTCAGAAGCATCAGCTACGGGGCCGAGTTGCTCGATAGGATGGACATGTTGTTGCCTCTCCATGATGACTATTTCATCTGATAAAGAGGGGTAGCCAAGGCTTATGCGCAACAGAAATCTGTCCAGTTGCGCCTCGGGGAGGGGAAAGAGTCCCTCATATTCGATAGGGTCCTGCGTAGCTAAAACGTGGAAAGGAACCGGCGTCTTGTAGGTAATGCCATCAACAGTAATCTGCCTTTCTTCCATCGGTTCCAGTAAGGCTGACTGAACTTTAGGAGTAGCCCGGTTAATTTCGTCTGCAAGAACAATCTGCGCCATGATTGGGCCGGGGCGAAACTCAAACTCATTGGTTTTTTGATTGTAGATTGAGACACCGGTTATATCACCCGGCAGCATATCGGGAGTAAATTGAATTCGTTTAAAAGTGCAGTTGATGGACTTGGCCAGGCTGCGGGCAAGCATGGTCTTACCCACCCCGGGCGCATCTTCAATGAGTAAATGACCCTGGCTGATGACAGCTACGACGGCTAACTCTACCGCACTCCGCTTGCCAACTATCACCTTCTCGATGTTGCTGATTATGTCTTGAGTCAGCTGGTAAGCCTTGGCTACTTCACTCTCCATCTTCCCACCCCCGTGCTGTAAGTTCTTTCAAACAAAAACACCAACATGAGGTTGGTTCAATTTAATTATAGCACGAGGAGAGTAGAAAAGGAAAAGACGGGCGGGTCTGAGACCCGCCCCCTACGAGAATAGGTATTTCCGCTATAACGACATAAGCAAACGCTACACAGTAAAACGGATAAAATCGTGGTTCTTATCCGATTCGCCTTCTTCAATCTTTCCCTGAGCAAGAGTGAGGGCTAGCTTTTTCCACAACTGCCGGCTGGGATTGTTATATTTGTTAAAGCTTATTCTCCATTCGCCGGGGTGCTCCTTGAAAATCTCCCCAACACAGGTCATAGCCAGACCGCGACGGCGGAACTGAGGCGAGGCATAAAACTCGGACATTTCCCAGTGGTCACCATCTTGCCTGACCAGAGCGAACCCGGCGATTTTATCATCGCCGTAGAGGAGATAGGGAAATCTTTCCTTCTCTCGCCAGTAGTGGTCCAGGTAAGGGTACTGGTAGATACCGTTCTCATCTTTGTAATCAGGGTCCTCATCGGGAAAACGGGAGAGTTCAGCGAGGTAAGGCTGGATAAGGTCAAGGATTATCGGCTTTTCTTCGATGTTAGCTGATTTTACAGCAAAGGTCATCGGAATACTCCAAACAGTTTTGCCCCAATTTTTGTCATTCTAACACGTTAGGGGCGCAGCATGCTGCGCCCCTACTATCATTTTATATCCGAGGTTCGCACAAGCAGGGACGCCTGTGCCACCAACTGTAGAAACAAAAAGCACCTTAACCATTGGATAGCGGAAGGAAAGTATTTCACCGACTTTTTACTTGTTAGGGTCGGTGACCGACCTAGAAGATTTTGGTTCACACCAATTTTATCTCCCTAGAAAGGAGGTGATCCAGCCGCAGCTTCCGCTACAGCTACCTTGTTACGACTTCGTCCCAATCGCCAACCCCACCTTCGGCAGCTGCCCCCCCTTACGGGGTTAGCCCACTGACTTCAAGTGTTGCCGACTTTCATGACGTGACGGGCGGTGTGTACAAGGCCCGAGAACGTATTCACCGTAGTGTGCTGACCTACGGTTACTAGCAACTCC
>DATBWO010000152.1:0-10881 GCA_036514775.1 Dehalococcoidia bacterium
TACTATTGCTGCTTCTATTAACGAAGATGCTGATACTATTATGGATGTTTACGAGCCGTACCTTCTTCAGTTAGGTTTTCTGGAACGGACACCTCGTGGCAGAGTAGCCGCCAGGCTTGCTTATGAGCATCTCGGACTGCCTTACAACCGAGCACCCAAGGCGTTGGATGCTCGGCAGCCCCAACCAGGCTTGTGGAATCAAAAACAGAGTTAATCTTCGGTTCTTTGTAGTTAACCGCATAAATCTTTAAAATCCTAAGCACTAAATCCTGACCAAATTCAACATCCAAGATGGTTTTGAACATTTGAGATTTGAATTTCGAGCTTGTTTAGGGTTTAGAGGTTTGGATTTTCAGTTCTTCTAGGGATGACTATTGGTATGCTCTGGCTTGCATCCACACCGGGATGGCAAAGGCGGATAAAGAAAAGAGCAATAGCAGCCAACCCCAGGAACAAATGTTCCCTCCGCTTGCTGTGACTACCGCGAATAAAACCACAAGCGGTGGAATTAGTAAACTAATAATTTTATACCTGCGCGGCTTGAGGCGGATGAAGGCGATAGTTGCTGCTGCCAAAGCAACAAAACTAATAACTATCCACAGTGCATTTGTTTGCAGCCTTGCTGACCAGTCACTTGCCAAAAGCTCATTTCCTTTGCCCAAGGATGAAAACCAGGCGAATGTCACAAGCATAGGAGCTAGCATCAGTGATGCATATAGCCAATCCCGCCTTGCAGTTTGTCTCACTATATGGATAAAGACAAAAAGAGCCAGGGGGATATAGATGAGCGCTGCTATCCAGCCCCAACCTTTGGGGAGTGAAAGCAGCAATATACCGCTGACTACTACTGGCAGAAGGTAGTATCCTAACCAGGGGAAAAGCCATACTGGCTTACCTCGATGCCAACCATAGATTGCTATGCCCACGGTTGATGCTAATATAATTGACACGTAGACGATATTTTGCCAGTAATATGAGGTGAAGAGCAAAGCAACCAGAAGGTGGGGCAAGGCACTGAAAATTGCTTCTTTCCAGCTACCTTGAGCATGTGTTTCATATATTTGCTCGGCAATTAATTCGGGGGAGCCCAGAGATTGTACCGCAATTTTGCTTGCTTCTTCTCTGCTTAGCCCCTTCTCTTCTAGCTCCCGAATTCTATCTTCGAGATGTGTGTAAAGCTCCTCAGCCACGCCGTCCCTTATAGTATGATCAATCTTGAGGCTAGACTTAAACCTGTTTAAATAATGGCTTATGCTACTTACCATTTTAGCCCTAGGTTGTTTCCGGTTGTATAATTGCTTTAACTGCTGTAGAAAAATCCTGCCATGTCGCTAACCTTTTAGCTAGAACCTGCTGTCCTCTTTCAGTTATGTAGTAGTAACGTCTTTGTTGTCCATTAGGCAGTATCTGCCATTTACCTGTGATAAGGTTGTCTCGCTCTAGGCGGTGGAGGGCAGGGTAAAGAGTACCTTCTTTAAACTGAAAATACCCATTACTCCTTTTCTCTAGTTCCTTTACTATCTGGTAGCCATAGGTAGGCTGACGACTAATTAAGCAGAGCAGTAAAGAATCAGTATTTCCCTTTAATAACTCACGCCCGTAGTTCATCCTTGCACCTCATTAGCATATTGGCTTCTATTTTACTGTAGCATTGGCTAACTATGTTGTCAATACCAGCGAGGCTCTATAATAGATTCTGTGGGGAAACGTTTTCAACTAATTTATGGTAGTAAGAACCCTGAGCGGAAGTGAGCTTCTTCGCCTTCGTCTCAGAATGACACCTCCATCCTGTCATTGCGAGTCCCGATTTATCGGGACGAAGCAATCTGGGGGGGGGTGATAATGAGATTGCCACGCACCTTTCAGGTGCTCGCAAAGACAAAGAAGTGAAGGGCTCAGGATGACCGGGAAGGAGAAGTGTCAGAATGACAGCTTTTGTGAAAGCTATTTGTGGGGCTGCACATCATAGTGTGGGTTTGAAGGCGAAAAAGCATAGGAGACTGGGACGCTGAATTGCCTTCCGTAATGAAGATGGGTTCAAGGCTAAAAAACCTCGATATTATGCTAAAATTTCAATTGATGCCAGGCACATATTACGTCATTCGCCCTATGGAGTATGAGGATATCCCCCAGGTAGTCCAAATTGATAGAGAGGCTTTCCCTGGTGAGTGGGTGTTTCGCTCTCAAGCAGCATATAAGCAGGATCTTGCCAATCCGTCCATCCGTTATGTAGCGGCTTGTAAGAATAAGGATGTGTCAAAATTCAGGGGACAGGAGATGCCGAAACTACCTTGGTTCAAACGTCTCTTCAGTTATGAGCGTCGTCTTAACACATCGGAAGACATAGTTGGTTTTTCGGGCTTCTGGATGATGATGGGGGAGGCACATATCATTGCCATTGGTGTCAGAAATGGTTATCGGCGACTTGGCATAGGTGAAGGTTTGCTCATCGCAACCATTGAGCTAGCGCAGGTATTGAATGCTAATATAGTCACTTTGGAAGTGCGTGCTTCTAATATGATAGCTCAGGAACTTTATAAGAAGTATGGCTTCCAGGTGGTAGGGAGGCGTCTGAAGTATTATTCCAGCGATGGAGAGGACGCTATAATCATGAGCACGGATAATATTACCTCTATGTCATTTCAAGCATCTTTGCAGCAGTTGAAAAAAGACTTTACCCAAAGGCACAGCGAGATTTTTGCCCAGGTCCACTAACTAGCACGCCACAAAAAACTCGTCTCGCTCTTTTTCATGAAGGCCCCGGAAATGCCGGTAGATAAATCTGGGGTAACTAACTATATTTATTCAGGATAGCCTTAAAGGAATCTATAACAAACCCTAGCTGCGTTTTATCAGCAGCAAAGGTGGAGACTTTGAAAGACCTGGCCATGCCTGGCTGTGGTCCCCAAATGCCTCTTTCCTTTAATTCTTTATAAAGGAAATATCCCCTCTCTCGAACCCGCTTGGAGATGTCGTAGAGCACAGGGGTGTCAAAGTGCAATAAGTCATGCCTGTGCGGTTTTTCGCCTAATTGTATAAAGCCCAATTTCTCAAGTTCAGCGGAAAACCATTGTGCTTTAGACACCTGTTCATCCCAGTGGTTAACTCTTTCTTTCACATAGGAAAAGGAAGCCATAAGTGTCATCAGGGGAACCCCCCTTACACTACAGCCGAGCAGTTCAATTTCTTTATTGCTATGTGTGCCCGATTTTCTCAATACTGTCTCTTCCCATTTCTTCTTCATTCCCAATACCCCCACAGGTCCGGCAGAAGCCATGCTTTTGTGTCCACTGCCAATAATGAAATCAGCCTTTATCTCCTCCATACTTACAGGCATCCTGCCCACAGCATATGCCCCGTTAAGAATGTAAGGGATGTTGTATTCTTGAGCGATTTCTCCTAACCTTCCGGCGTCAGGCAGATTTCCATAATTACCGTCTGGATAAGTTAATAGAATTAGCTTAGGGGCATGTTTGTTTATGAGCGGTGAGTATTCGTTAACGTCGACCCTAAATTCCGGATGTCCGGAGTTAGGCACCTCGATTACATTTAGTCCCACCCTTTCAGCAGCGACGACCGTTGTATAATGCCTGTTGGCATCAACAAGAATCGAGTCCCCCGGCTTGGCTAGAGAATGCATGACCATGAATTTAGCTTCTCGGGCTCCGTGGGTTATGGTGGCAACTTCACAGCCTAAGAATGGGGGTAGAAACTCCTGGACGAAGTCTCGGATAGGGGGATTGGTTACATTACATAAACTGCCCTGGCAAAAATCACACACGGAATATCCATCCCCAAATTCCGTTAAAGCCTCCTTGGCAGCCTCGGTAAGTACGCCACCTGTCTGTAGAGGCATGAGGTTAATAAGCCCCTTATGGTCCCTGCGCAACCCGCTGAGCTTCTGTAGTGACTTACTACTTTTCTGTTCCATCTTTCCCCCTGGCAATGACAACTACACGCTCTCTCATAGTTTCTTGACTTCTATAGCCACAAATACAGCGCCACCGACCTTTATCTTCTTCTGCTGTCCTTCAATGTGTTGTCGAACAGCCTCGGGAATCTGTAGATTGAGGTCAGAAAGATGTTTTATTCCCTTCACCTGATAAGTTAAGTTATCGTGGCTATTTTCTATGACTGCTGCGGCACCCATGGCTATAGCACGCATATAGTTTATGCCGGTGTGTATCCCTGAAGGCACAACATCGCTATAAATAGTGCCATTGGCAACGCAGATTTCGTTGAAACCGGCGGGACCGATTAATCTCTTGCCGGCCTCTGTTTCGACAACTTTCACCTCAATGGACTTGTCTTTCCAGGCCAAAAACTCACATGGTGCAATCTCATCTTTGTGCTTTCGGGCGGTTTCCTCGATTGCCCGGGCTATTTCCTGCCCCCGGGCAGTCTCGGGGCTGGCTATATAGGTGATAGATTTGGCTATCTCCTCGTCAGAATACTCAACTACAGTAAATTGGGGGTATGCGAGCTTCCTGACATCATCTACTTCGTAAATAAGCATCCCCAGTCGCTCAATGCCAAATCCGGCGTTGAACACAGGGTATTTAATATCGAAATTGGCTAAAGCCACCGGCGAATACATTCCAATGTCCGCTATCTCAAGCCAGGTGTCTTTATGTTTGACGAAGACCTCCTGCTCTTGCCCGGGGGCATAATACTTGGATGTTGCTATTTTGGTCTCACATTTAATGTCGGGAAAGCCATATTGCTGCATGATATCCCTGGTAATCGCTCTTCCCGCGTCTAAAGACATTTCAGGGTCCATGACCACGATGGAGGCCGAGTGGTGGACTCGCAAATGCCGGGCATCTTCTCTCTGTTCGTTGCGATATCGAGGACCTACGGAGAATAAAGCCACTGGAAAGCTGGCTTTGTCCTGTAATGCTGCCAGGGTATGAAACCAGGTCGCCGTCATGTGACTTCTCAGAGTCTTATTGGAGGGCACTGGCTTTAGTTCTTTTATCTCGGGGAAAACCTTGTCCAGGAGCTCCGTAGCCTGGTAATCAGTGATGCCCAGCCCGGCAATGAGCTCTTCGATGAGATTGTCGGCCTCGATTTCCCCCTTTTTATAATTTCTCAAAATGGTCTGCAGTTTTTCAACGTCCATTTCCTCGGTTATTTTCTTTATCTCGGCTATTCTTTTCGCGCTCAGCCCTATGTCAGGGCGAGGCAGTTCCGCTAAGTAAAAAGCCCTGTCGAGAATAACTCGGGCTTCCGGCCCATACTGCTTGACCACATCGCTGTCGGGCAGCAGTGTGAGATTCTCGACCTCGTCGAAGCCCAGGTTTAGGAGAATCTGGCGAGATTTTTGAATTAATTCCCGGACAAGATGGGGTTTGCCTTTCTTTGGCAGAGAGATTTCCGTGCCGGTGGGGATAAGCTTCGCCGTAGCTATCCAGGCATCGGTAAAGTTGCTTTTTGCCTTGGACTTTATTTCACCTGTATCGAAGGCTGCCATGGTGTAAAGTATACCTCAAAGAAGCCATTCTATTCTACGCTCAGCCCCTGAGTGAAGAGGGATGGACTCTAATCCTTGAGAATTTTCCCAGTCAGGAAATCCTTCACTACGTCTAAGACTTGCTCCTTTGGGCAGCGGGCTCTCCACATTCCATCGGGAAAGTTGAAGATCAACCACCTCTTATGGACCCCCTTGCTCACGATCAGAACGAAATCACCTGTCTTGGTGTCTTGGGAAATTTCTATTATACCTTTGTTCTTCAGCCCCCGCATTCCTATCCTGTCTCTAACCTTTATTTCCTCGATGTTTATTTTCGACATCTCCTTCTTATCCTTACGACCCTGCTTGAACGCAGGTCGTTCAAGGCAACAGCGCTTTCAGCGCCCGGACCATTGCCCGGAGAGTAGCTAGCCGTCTATTGCTTTTTGTCCTTCTCTTCCGGGGTATCTCCTACCCTCTCCACCTCGATAGTGCATTCTGTGACTAGTGCGGCAATTGCTCCGAGCGCAGCCAGTACCGGAGCTGCCAGTGCTGTTATCGCAGTCACACCAACGCCTACTGTCAAGGGGATGTCTATCAGAGGACGCCCCTTATGTATTAAACGGACTCTTCTGATATTTCCTTGATGTATTAGCTCCTTGATCTTTTCGACCACTTGACTCCCATCCACAGTGAACTTCTCGGTTGCCATTGTCCTTAACCTCCTTCCAGTCTTAATCTTTGTATACTTATCTTCAGCCTTTGGCGTTGAGGCGCCGCAGCAAGTATTGTTTTAACATGTTTAACGCCGCTTCGGCAGCATCTCGCTTGTTTCCTTCTCGGTTTCCCGGAAAGACATGTTTTTGACACAAGCTCGCATCTCCGGCTGCCAGGCCCAGGTAAAACAGCCCCACCGGTTTTTCGGGAGTGTCGCCCGAGGGACCGGCAATCCCGGTATCGGAGATGCATATGTCCACACCCAGGAGCTTTCTGCCGCCTCGAGCCATTTCCAGAGCTGTTTGCTCGCTCACGGCACCATGATTTTCAATGGTTACCTTTTTCACCCCAGGCAAGGCGATTTTTACTTCGTTGTTGTAAGCCACTACCGAGCCCTTGAAGTAATCCGAGCTACCGGGCACATTGGTTATCCTGTCAGCTATTCTGCCGCCGGTAGCTGACTCCACGGTGCCGACGGTCAAAAGCTTTCCGGTTTGGGCCTGGTATTCTCTTATCAGCCGGGCAATTTCTGCTTCCAGTTCTGCCATTATTCTCTCTTATCTACTAAGTGCGTTTTAATTTTATTCATTCCACCATCTTCCGCCGAAACAGGAAAACACCTAAAGCAAAGAACACCAGGGTATAGCCCAGAACCCAGTAGAAATCTGTGGCAATGCTACTGAAGTCAGCTCCTATCATAACAGCTCTTGCTGCCTTGATAGCATGGGCAAAGGGAAGAGCATTCCCTATGCGGTAAAACACGCCTCCTATCGTTTCTATGTTTATCCAGATTCCTCCCAGTAAAGCTACGAGGGTTATTATCACTGAGCCCACGCCCGAAGCTTGATTCACGTTAAAAAGCAGTCCCAGAATCATTCCCAGTTCCACACAGCATATCCCCATGACGAGAAGGATGAGAAAGACGAGGCCGGCATTCTCAAGTAACTCAAGTCCCAGCAAAGCCCCTATGCCGAAGCACACCGCTATTTGAATAATCACCATGGGAATGTAGGGCAAGGAGTAAGACAAGATGAAATCGCGTGGCTTGAGTGGAGCGGTGAAGAGCCTTGATAAAAGTGCGCCTTCCTTATCTCGGGAGAGTGTCATGGCTGAAAACATTAATAAGAAAGCAAAACCAAAGACCGTTATTCCCGGTACTAACATGGTAGTAGTGAGAAAGCTTTCGTCTCCCATATTCCGACCGAGAGCCCAGAATATAACCAAAAAACCTGCGGGAATCCCTATTTCGAGGCCCGTGGATATAAGGTCCCGCCACATCTCCTTGAAATTTCTTATGGCCAATTCCCAGAATCTCATTCTCTTAGCTCTTTTCCCGTAAGGTGCAGAAATACGTCATCTAAAGTGGGTTGTTTTGGAGATGCGGATTGGATGGCAACTCCCCTGGGACGCAAATAATCTACTATCTCGTAGAAACTCAATTCTTTAGCTTTGATCTCAATTCCGTCCTCTGTTGCTTTTACCTCTGGGTATATCTCCTTTAAACTCTTGATGACATCGGGGGTCAGATTCTTCGCCTTGACTACCATAACTTGCATATCGGAGATGCTGTCTTTTAACTCCTGTGGAGTTCCCAGGGCCGCTATCTTGCCCTCGTCTATTATCGCTATCCTGTCCGCCAGGGCGT
Organism: Dehalococcoidia bacterium; assembly: GCA_036514775.1. Lineage (GTDB taxonomy): Bacteria > Chloroflexota > Dehalococcoidia > GIF9 > AB-539-J10 > RBG-13-51-36. The sequence continues at coordinate 7,815 of DATBWO010000152.1, forward strand.
CAGCCTCTTCCAGGTAATGGGTTGTAAGCACTATCGTCTTTTTCCCCTTAAGCTCTGCTATGTGTTCCCATATACCTCTTCTCGACTGGGGATCGAGGCCCAGGGTGGGTTCATCCAGAAATAACACCTGAGGGTTGGAAACAAGAGCCATAGCAATGCTGAGCCTCCTTTTCATCCCTCCGGAGAACCTCCGAACTTGCTCTTTTGCCCTCTTAGTTAGGCCCACCATCTCCAGCAGCTCCTCTGACCTCTTTTTCACCTCTTTTTTCGCCAATCCACGTATTCCCCCCATCAAGCGCAGGTTCTCCCGGGCGTTGAGATGCTCCGCTATTGCCGTCTCCTGTGGCGAGACGTCTATTATTTGTTTCACCGCCATGGGATCCTCATTTATATCATGACCCATGACTGTGGCTGTGCCACTGCTCGGTCTGAGCAGACAACATAGCATCTTGATAGCAGTTGTTTTGCCAGCGCCATTTGGTCCCAGCAGTGAGAATAGCTCTCCTTCCTTAATAGACAAATCTATGCCGTCTACTGCTATCAAATCTCCGAATTTCCTGGAGAGGCTAAATGTTTGAATGGCAAAGCGATTGTCGTTTGTCCCGTAGTTCATAGGTCTCTCTATAACTCTACTTTATCATTTTAGCAGCTTTCCTTGCTATAATTCAGCAATGGCCGAAGTAAGCGATGTAATCACCTTTCTGGGTACTGCCGGTGCTCGGTTTGTAGTTATTCGCCAATTTCTGGCCTCCGGAGGTGCCTGGCTTAACCTGGGTAACACTCAAATACTCTTTGACCCCGGTCCCGGCTCTCTGGTTCAGGTTGCCAGGAGAAAACTAGATGCCACGAAACTGGACGCTATTATCTTATCTCACAGACATTTAGACCACAGCGGGGATATTAACATCATGATTGAAGCTATGACTGACGGCGGTACAAAGAAGCGCGGCACGGTCTTTGCTCCTGCCGATGCCCTGAACCAGGACCCTGTTGTCTTGTCTTATTTACGGTCTTATCCCCAGAGCATACAGGGCTTAACTGAAGGAAGGTCTTATGCGATTAACGACGTTTCTTTTAAGACCCCGGTCAGGCATAAGCATCCCGTAGAAACATACGGCTTTGTATTTCAAACGCCACGGCATACTTTCTCCTGGATTACTGACACGAGATATTTTGATGACTTAGCTGGTCACTATGAAGGTGATTTGCTGGTTATCAATGTGGTCCGGTTGAACTCCGGAGCCCCTCTGGACCATTTATCTCTTCCCGAGGCCAAGAGCATAATTGAGCAAATAAAGCCCAGGATAGCTATCCTTACCCATTTTGGCATGACCATGTGGCGGGCTAAACCTTGGGAGCTGGCCGAGAAACTAACTGAAGAGACCGGAGTCTCGGTCATCGCCGCCCGAGATGGCATGAAGTTCGACCTGGCGCAATTAGGTTGAACCCCAAAAAGTCTTGCGGACTTTGTAAGAACGCCAGCAAAATTGATTTTAAGCCTAACCGGGTTCCCACGAAAATCGCAGGATTTTCGTGAGTGGAGTTAGAGAGATGATAGGATACATCTCTACAATAGTAAGTTCTAACTCACCATCGTCCTTCTGAATAAAACAATCCCGACGGCAAATAGGACGACTGCCCAGCCAACAAGCCAGTAAAGATCGAATATGATAGCTGAGAAAGGGGAGCCGTTGATAACAGCCCGAGAGGCGTCTATGGCGTGGATGAAGGGAAGGGCTCCAGCGATGCTTTTCATAGCCGAGGGCATACCCTCCACTGAGAACCAGGCCCCGGAGATCATAGCCATGGGAACGATGAAGAGCCAGGAAACACCCGCTTGAGACCCGCTTTTGACTAAGCTGCCCACTATCATGCCTGTCCCGATAGAGCAAAGCCCGATAAGGAAGAAAATAAGAATGGCATGTCCCAGATTGCCGACAATGGTCAAGCCCAGCGCCATCCCCACCCCAAGATAAATCAGCGTGGAGATGATGAGCACCGGGATGAAAGGCAAGGAATAACCCAGAATGAAATCCCAGGGTCTTGCCGGGGTAGTGAACATTCGGGCCAGAAAGCCCTTCTCCCTATCATCGGCGATTATCTCTGCCGCTGTGGAAACTAAAATCATGAGCCCATAGACAGCTATGCCGGGAGCAAAGAAATTGACAACCTCATTCTTTATTTTGCTTTCCGTTCCTTTTAGCTCAACATTTAGAGGGGGAGCTACTCCCAGGAATTCAGAGCCAACAGCCTCTATTATAGGTTTTACCTGTAGACCTATCATCGGGTCGGCTGCCTTGTAAGTCAACTCTAAGTTGACAGTTTGTTGGGCCTGCCTTGCCTCCTCGAATCCTGAGGGAATGAATAAATAAAATGATATTCTGCCGTCCTCCAGGTCCTCCTGGGCCTGAGATTTTTCACTATATATCGGCTCATTCAGCTCGATAGCCTCTATGCTTCCAAGGCAACTTATAAAAGCGGAAGAGGTTTGACTTCGGTCTTCATCCACTATGCTCAGCGAGATAGGGTTGGCCTGTGCTCCACCCATGGCAGAGCAAAATACCAGCATAAAGGCAACGGGCATTCCCAGGAGGAAACCGAGAAGCACAGGGTTTCTATAAATCTCCTTCAGATTCCTTTTGCCAATTTCCCAGGACTTCATTTTCTTTGACTTCCTCCTTTCCTCCTAGTCTCTGAGCTTCTTTCCCGTTATCTGGATAAAGACGTCCTCCAGTGTTGGCTGCTCTAAGGCAGCGGAGTAAACGGTAACTCCTCGAGAATGGAGATAGTCCACGATCTCTTTGAAGTCTAAGTCCTTGTGGGAGATCTTAAGCTCCCCATTGACCTCCTCCACCCTGGAGTATTTGCTTTGCAAATCCGCTATGACCTCAGCGGTGATGTTCCTTGTTGAGACGACCATGCTGCGCATCTCAAGGCGATTTGTCTTCAGCTCTTGTGACGTACCCAGAGCTACAACTCTGCCTTCGTCAATAATACCTATCCGGTCGGAGAGGAAATCCGCTTCCTCCATATAGTGGGTAGTGAGAAGAATGGTCTTCTTTCCCTT
>DATBWO010000153.1:0-3791 GCA_036514775.1 Dehalococcoidia bacterium
CCCCACTTTCGTGGGGACAAGTCTTAAGAGGGGAAAATTCTTAAGAGGGGAACTTTTGTGCTTCGCTTCGTACCTTAAGAGCAGGAACCTTATCTCCCTCTTCAAGTAAGGGTTTTCCCTTAAATTTCCCCCTTAGAGTAAGGGGGACAAAGGGGGTTAGTCCAATAGCTCTTCATAACTCTTACCGATTTTATCCCGACATTGTCGGGACCTTTCCCCCCCCTCTTATCTTAAGAGAGGAAATCTTAGAAAAACTTACCTGCAGACCTGAGACGTCACTGTCTATAGCATCACAGTTCCGCCATCAACATAGATGATCTGTCCCGAGATCATATCCGAGGCAGCTGAGGCTAAAAACACGACTGCTCCCACTGGGTCAGTCGGCTGTAAACGTTGGTGGATAGATTGTTCCCCGGTGGCAATCTCAAATACCTTGTCGCTACCCTTCTGGGATAAGCTAGCTTCGGTAGCCACGTATCCCGGGGCAATAGCGTTGACGTTAATACCGGAGGGACCCAGAGCTTTAGCCAGCGCGTGAGTTATTACGCCAATCGCTGCTTTGGTACAGGCGTATGGCAAATAGAGCTGAGCCGCGGGGACTCTGTCAACAATGGACGCCATATTGATAATCTTACCCTTTTTCTGCTTTACCATCAGGGGAACTATAGCCTTACAGACGAACCATGTCCCTCTTGCATTCACATCAAACATCTGATCCCACTCCTTCACCGTCCAGGCATCCCAGGGCCGGGGATCGACTCCATACCATATGGCGGCATTATTGACGAGGATATCGACCCTGCCATACTGCTGGATAACATTCTCTGCCATCTTCCTGGTATCCTCTTGCTTAGAAATATCAGCCTCCATGGCAACTGCTTTCCCACCCTTAGCTCTTATTTCTTGAGCTACGCTTTCAGCTCCCTTCAAGTTGATATCAGGCAAGAGCAATTTGGCCCCTTCCTTAGCAAACTCCAAGGCAAAGGCCTTCCCCATACCACGACCCCCTCCGGTTACAATAGCTACTTTGTCCTTTAATACTCCTGACATATCTCCCCCCTTATTGATTCTCGGTGTGGGGCAACAGTGAGTGCCTAAACTAGAGCAGACGGAGGCTTCAGTTGCCTATAGCACCAGGTGTCCACCATTTACCATGATAGTTTGCCCCGTGATTAAATCCGATTCTGCCGAGGCTAAAAATACCACAGCCCCCGCCACATCTTCAGGCTCTTCACGCCGCTTTATTAATTGGGCGGCGACCACATTTTCGAATAATTTTTCACTACCCTCCTGGCCTACACTAGCTTCGGTAGCCGTATATCCCGGGGCAACAGCATTTACATTAATACCGTGTGGACCCAAAGCAGCAGCTAAAGAATGAGTCATTGTATAAATCGCTGATTTGGTTAAAGCATAAGGCAAAAACCACTGCGAGTCCGGGCTTTTAAAGACGTCGGAGGCAATATTGATAATCTTACCCTTTTTCTGCTTTATCATCAGGGGAGCTATCGCCTTACAGACCAGCCAATTTCCCCGGACATTCACCGTAAACATCTGGTCCCATTCCTTCACCGTCCAGACATCCCAGGGCTTAGCATTGACTCCAAACCATAGAGCAGCATTATTGACGAGGATATCGACTCTGCCATACTGCTGCATAACCTTTTCCGCTATTTTTTTACCAGCATCTTCGTGCGAGATATCAGCCTCCATGATGGCTACTTCCCCGCCTTTAGCCTTTACCTCTTTAACCGTGTCCTTAGCCCGTTCCAGACTGGTAGTAGTTAACAGTAGTTTGGCCCCTTCCTCGGCAAACCTCAAGGCGAAGACCTTCCCGAAACCACGGCTAGCTCCGGTTATAATGGCGACTTTGCCCTTTAATACTCCTGACATATCTCCCTCCTTTTAATTTTTCAGTAAGAAGTTTGGCAACTGACTATATTTTATGTCGTTGGGGTTGCAAAACTCAAGCTTTACCTTGTGGACTGCCCACATAACCTTTGACATTCCCTTTTTCCAATTCGTCCAGGATAATTTCCGTAGTCCACATAGTGATTTCCATAATAGCGCAGCCGTGTGTTATGCCCAGGAACTCCATATTCATGTCATCACGCGTCAAGTCCCAGGCTTTCCCAAACCATTTCCTTTGTATAGCCGTGCAGAGTATGGAATTATATTTCTGGTAACACGTCTTCACGAGAGTATTCCGGACGGTGGCAAAACCCTTCTGCAAATTGAGCAAGTACAGAGGCCCCCCGTGTGGTCCTCCATAGATGCCCAGAGCCAGGCCAATTACCAAAGCGCCGCTGGCTACAGCACCACAGTTACCATCGCAAATCAAGCCAATACCTGCGGTTGTAACACACACTCCGGAAAAAAGTCTATCTTCCATTTCCTTGGGGATAATTTCCAGGCCACCCCATCTCAGTGCATCAAGTACAGCCATAAACGCACACTCGCCGCAGCCCTTGTATTTTGCCTCATATTGTATAGCCAGTTCATTGGATTTCTTGATAATCTCATCCTTGGTTTTTGTGAGCTTGACCATAACTATCCTGCCTCCTTTTTTGCTTCAAATTGTCCGTATTGTAGCATAACTAAAAGGCTTCCTGTCAATGTGCTGCTTTACTGGCGGATATGTGAGCTAGTTCAGATAGATGGGTGACACTTTATATGTTTGTAACGTTGGGTAATAACATTCCGTGTCATTGCGAGCCCCCGATGAATCGGGGTCGGGGTGTGGCAATCCCCTTTGGTTAAATTCCAAATGCCAAAATCCACATAACAAATGAAATCCAAATGTCTAAATGCCAAACCTACTCTGTTTTGTCATTGGGATTTTGAGCTTGATTTGGCATTTGAGCTTTGTCATTTGACATTGTTTAGGGTTTGGGATTTGGTGCTTGGAATTTAAGATTTCCCCTTCAGAGATTGCTTCGGCACTGCCGTGCCTCGCAATGACGAGGGGGCATCGGGATTGCGGAGCCTGTTCCGAGCCCCGACTTGTCGGGGCGAGGAATCTATGCTCCACGCAATGACAAAAAAGAAGTGTCACTAAGGTACTGAACGAGGACAATATGTAGAAAAATTTCTGTGCCCCTGTTATAATGCTTTTTCAAATAGCATCAACGCGAGCCGACTATATAGTCCAATACAGGAGGTAAAAAAGATGGCTAAAGACCTGGTTAAGACATTAGCTGATTTGAAGGAACAAGAGGTTATTAAGATTGTGGAAGATAGGTTGAAGGCCAAAGAAGACCCGCTCAAAATTCTGGACGACGCCAGGAAAGGCATGGAACTCGTGGGCAAGCGCTTTGCCAGCAGCGAATACTTTGTACCTGACCTGGTGTATTCCGGTGAGATATTGAGAACAGTAACCGAGATGGTCAAGCCCAAGTTGAACAAGGCCGGGGAAATTAAGCGCGTGGGCAAGGTTGTTTTCGGCACTGTGGCCGGGGATATACATGACATCGGCAAGGATATCGTGGTCTTTATGCTCGATGTCAATGGCTTCGAGGTATATGACCTGGGCATTGATGTGCCTGTGCAGAAGTTCGTGGACAAGATAAAGGAAACCGGCGCCCCCGTTGTCGGCTTAAGTGGATTTTTGACGCTGGCTTTCGACTCCATGAAACAAACTGTAGATGCCATAAAAGCGGCTGGCCTGAGAGACAAGGTTAAGATCATGATTGGCGGCGGCCAGATGAGCGATGAGATAAAGAATTACACTAGCGCCGACGCCTACGGTAAGGATGCTATGGCTGGAGTATCCTTGGCCAAGAAATGGGCCG
>DATBWO010000154.1:0-3945 GCA_036514775.1 Dehalococcoidia bacterium
GACTTGAATTCGCGGGAGGCAAGCTTGTAGGGTTTCATAATCCGAGCTACGCTCTCCACTCCGGGGAGCACGGCGAAGATGTCGGTAGGTATCTGTCCTGTGTTGCTTCCCAGTAAAGCCACCACTGTCTTGTCGGTGCCCAGATTCCACTGGGTGTCCAGTCCCAGCGATTTAGCCTTCTGCACCACTCCGTTTGTCTCCTCTGGAGTGGCACCTTTTCTCATCTCCACTATCATAGCGCCTAAGATGATACATATATTCTGCCATTTTGTCTAGGCTTCTAGGGTTGACATAAAGATTCTATTTTATACGTGAAATGATTTTCTGGGACACCTAACCTAGAATCCAAAGACCGGTGCTTTTGTCCACTGAGCTATAGGCGCAAAAAATAAAATGGGGTGAACGGTGGGATTCGAACCCACGATCTCCAGGGCCACAACCTGGCGCCTTAACCGCTGGGCTACGCTCACCACAACCACAAAATATTATACTTTACAATAGCCGCTGCTTTCAATCTGGAAAGCGAGCGACTAACTGTTAGCGCAACAAACCCCTGTCTCAAGAGCTTGAGCACATAGCATCAGGAAAGCTCTCTGAGAACCAGCCTTCCCAAAGTAAGGAACCTTATTGACTTGTATAAACTGTGCGCTACCTGCCGAAAAGTCTTTCCAGCTTCAGACTAAGTAAAATAGGCAATAAGCGCTACCACCCCTATTATGATGAGCCAGATGCCCACCAGATAATTGAGGATTTTAGGGAAAATCATTACTATGATACCGAAGATAAGGGTGATGATTCCTCCAATGAGACTTAATCTGGGGATTGACCCAAGCACACCAAGATCCATAGATTATCACCTCCTGTAATTGAATTACTCTAAATATGCCACTAATCAAGTATTTGTGCAATAGGTGCGGTCCCTATTGCCATCAAACTAGCCCTGTCAAACGACAAACTTGAGGTTGTTTGCCAACCCCTCACCCGTTATCCCTCTTCCCTTATTAAGGGAAGGGGCAGGGGATAGGTTGCTAAACAATCGCAAACTTGAACTGGGCTACGCCTTCGAGTAAAATAACACATACCATGATGGGATTTGAGCACATGAAGAAAATATCCCGGACATCCCCGTCTAAAATAGTGCTTTTGATAATAGATGGCGTAGGCGGTCTACCTCATCCTCAAACCGGTAAAACGGAACTGGAGTCAGCCAGGAGACCCAACCTGAATCGCATAGCCAGAGACTCCTTATGCGGGCTCATTGACCCGATAAGCCCAGGAATTACGCCGGGGAGTGCGCCGGGACACTTGGCAATCTTTGGCTATGACCCTGTCAAATATAATATCGGGCGGGGAGTCGTGGAAGCCTTAGGAATAGATTGGAAACTGAAGCCAGACGATATCGCAGCTCGAGGCAATTTTTGCACAGTTGATGATAAGGGAATCATCACCCACAGGAGGGCAGGGCGGATTTCCACAGATAAAAATACCCTGTTATGCCGCTTATTGAATAAGATCGCTATAGATGGGGCTGAGATTTCCGTGCTGCCGGTGAAAGAACATAGATTTGTGCTCATCCTCCGCGGCGAAGACTTGTCTCCTGAGCTAGCAGATTCTGACCCCCAGCAATTAGGACTAGCCCCCAAAAAGATAGAGGCGTTATCGCCGCAGGCACAGAAAACTGCGGGAATTGTTAACGAATTTGTGTCTCAAGCAGGAAGTCTCTTACATGGTGAAGCCTCCGCCAACATGGTGCTCCTGCGCGGCTTCTCTCATCGCCCCGACATCCCCTCCATACCTGAAATCTATAAATTAAAGCCAGCAGCCATCGCTACGTATCCTATGTACCGGGGACTAGCCAGGTTGGTGGGGATGCAGGTGCTGCCAGGTGGTGAAAGCATAACAGAGCAAATGAACAGCCTAAGCCGCTACTATGCCGATTATGATTTTTTCTTCGTCCATTTTAAGAGCACCGATACTAAAGGGGAGGACGGCGACTTCCAGGCTAAAGTTCAGGCCATCGAGGAACTTGATAATGCCCTCCCCAGCTTGCTCAGCTTAGACCCGGATGTCCTGATTGTTACCGGAGACCACTCTACCCCCGCAAACTTAGCCATGCATAGCTGGCATCCCGTCCCTTTCATGCTGAAGTCCAAATGGTGTCGCCCCGATAATGTCACTGAATTCTCAGAACGAGCCTGCCTGGCCGGTGGTATGGGGCGTTTCCCGGCTACGGAAATCATGCCCTTAGCTATGGCTAATGCTTTGAAACTGGATAAGTTTGGCGCCTAGCCAGAGAAAATACCAAGCACCAAATTCGAAATCCTAAATAATACCAAATCCCCAAGGTGGGAAGAATCCAGAAGTCAGTAGGGAGGGGTGGCTTCTGATTTCTGAATCCTGACTACTGACTACTAATTTGGGATTTAGAGATTAGAAATTAGGATTTCTCCGTTTCGGATGGAGCCTCCTTCACCAAACCCGCTTGTTGCAGTGCTTCCATAAGGCGGGCAGCTCTAGGATAGCCAATACGAAGACGGCGCTGTAAGAAAGAAGTGGAGACATGTTTATATTCTTGTGCCAGGCGCTTGGCTTCTTCCAAAAGAGGGTCGGGGGGAGCCCCGACAGGTCGGGGTGCACCTAAGGGACGCTCAGCCACTTCATCAAAGTCGACAGAGCTCAATTGAATCTGCCGCTGGTTTCCCCAGAAATACACCAATCTCTCGATCTCAGCATCAGCGACAAAGCTTCCTTGAAGACGTTTAGGTTTGCTGGCTTCAGTAGGCATGTAGAGCATATCCCCTCTGCCCAGCAATTTCTCAGCACCCACCATATCAAGTATGGTCCGGGAATCTACCTGGGAAGTAACGGCGAAACTAATGCGGGTAGGGAAGTTGGCTTTAATAAGCCCGGTAACCACATCTACTGAAGGGCGCTGTGTAGCTACGACGAGATGAATGCCTGTAGCCCGAGCCAATTGAGCTAACCGACAAAGCGCGTGTTCTACCTCATCGGAAGATGTCATCATTAAATCAGCCAGTTCATCAATGAGGAGCACCAAATATGGCAACCCTTCTCCATGTGAGCGGTCTTTGTTATAACCCTCGATATTGCGTGCTCCCACCTCAGCAAACCTACGATATCGACTATCCATCTCCTGATTAAGCCATCTTAAAGCCTTTATCGCCTTATCAGTATCCACAACCACAGGGGCAAGTAGCTGGGGCACTCCATTAAAAGTCACTAACTCCACCCTCTTGGGGTCAATCATGATGAACCGAACGTCGTCGGGGCTGTTGTGTAAAAGCAAGCAACAAATAACAGAATTAAGACAAACAGTTTTACCACTACCAGTAGCTCCAGCGATAAGCAGATGTGGCATCCTGGTTAGGTCTGCTGCCATCGCTTCACCACCAGCACCTTTACCCAAAGCGATAGCTAGCTTGGAGCGGGCTTTAATCTTCTGAAAAGCAGCACTCTCTATCGCACTGCGAAGGGCAACCGAGCCAAACACAGTGTTAGGAACCTCAATGCCCACCACCGGTGCCCCGGGCACAGGAGCCTCAATCCTGATGCTGGGAGCAGCGAGGGCTAAAGCTAAATCACTGGCCAAAGAGGTAATACGCTCTACCCTGACCCTGGTTCTGGATACCTCTTCCGATTTCGTTTCATAGCTACCATCCTTCCCCTTTTCTCTTACTTCCTTATATTTTCTGTCCCAACCAGGCTCAACACCAAATTGTGTCACGGTAGGTCCTATATTTATCTGCACAACCTTGGCTTCTACACCATAACTAGCTAGAGCTTCCTCAATCAATCGGGCTCGTTGGTCAATGTCGGCCCTGTCCAATTTCACCTCGGCTGGTTTATCCAAAATATCAATCGGTGGAAGATGCCACCCTCCAGGGGTGAGAATTGGTTCGTGTTCTGATTGCCACACGGGAGGAG
>DATBWO010000155.1:0-3939 GCA_036514775.1 Dehalococcoidia bacterium
CGAAGGGGTAGACTTTGGGCACGAGAATCTTGCTCACGCCAACGGAGGCACCTTTCAGAATAGGACGCCGGTTGGTTGGCATGGGACAGCAGTTGCTGGGTGTATAGCCAGCAACCATTTTTGGAATACGGGTATTGCCCCGGGCACTCTAATCCTGGATGCAAATTGCTATGATCCAAATCCATTGACAAAGTGGGCGCTTGCAAAGGATGCCACTGAGTGGGCACTTCAGGCGGGTGCCGATGTCATTAGCTTGAGCAGAGGTTTTTGTGAGGATGGATCCTATGTCAATGATTACTGCAAATATTTTGACCATGTTGCCTACGTGCATCATATCCTTCCTGTATGTTCTGTCGGTAATGAACGCTATATTGATGAGGACTGTGAGGACTCTAAACAAACTTATGTGGCTTCGCCAGCAAATGCTTATAATGCTCTCGCTGTAGGTGGAATAGACGATCAAGGTGATTTGAATTGGAATAATGACAAAATATATTGGATGCAGAATGAAGAATGCCCGGGCTTGGGGGGCTGTTGTCAGAATGCAGATTACGAAGGATATACAATGGAAGGTTCAAGTGGGGGGAATCCCGTAGACGGCAGGGAAAAGCCGGAGGTTTGTGCCCCGGCAGTCAATATAATGACCACTTTAGGAGGGCCAGATTATCCAGATCATGTTTTTAGAGAAGCGACGGGGACGAGTTTCGCTGCCCCACAGGTCGCAGGGATCGCAGCGATGTTGATCGAGAAGGATAGCATGCTACGGTATAGACCATCGGTTCTCAAGGCGATAATAATGGCTTCGGCGATTCATAATGTCGTTGAACCTACAAAGGTTATTGATGATTTTGAGGGCGTTGGAACAGTGGATGCATACGCAGCGTATGAGTGTGTCAAGAAAGGGAATTACGCTTCCATAGGGAGGTCCAATGATGATCCCTTCGAGATGATTCAATTCTATGCCCAGGCCGGGCAAAAGGTTCGCTTTGTCATCAACGTGCGTGCACACACACCGCAGGATGGTTTTCAGGACTATGGATTCTGGTCTGACTTCGATTTCATGATTTACTACATTCCTATGCCCCAATGGATTCGCTTTTATTCACCACTCTCAAAATATGATGACACGAACCCTTGGGAGATAATCGAGTTTACTGCGCCCATCAGCGGTACATACAAAGCCCGTATATGGGCGGAGCGCTTCGATTACTATTATGACACTGTTGCTGCAGCATGGTATATCTGGTAGGAGGCTGTTCTTGAGGATTTATTGAGTAGGCGGCTGAATTAATGGGGCAGGCACTTCAAGGTTTAGCAATGGTGCCTGCCCCGTTAAACCCATTAAATCAGGCCGCCGAAATGCATTAATACCGGCGCCAGCATCAGTGAAATTACCGACATCAGCTTGAGCATTATATTCAATGATGGGCCGGCAGTGTCTTTCATGGGGTCACCGGCTGTATCCCCGACCACAGCCGCTTTATGGGCGTCTGAGCCCTTACCACCAAACTTGCCGGACTCAATCCACTTTTTAGCATTGTCCCAGGCGCCACCGGCGTTGTTTAGGGTGATAGCGAGGATGAAACCAGTAGCCAGGGCGCCGATAAGAAAGCCAGCAAGGGCATATTTGCCCAGAACCACTCCCACAATGACAGGTGCGATTATGGTCATTATGGAAGGAAGCAGCATTTCTTTCAATGCTATTCTGGTGGCAATATCCACGCACTTGCCATATTCGGGCCGGGCTGTCCCCTCCATCAAGCCCTTTATCTCGCGCCACTGCCGACGGACTTCATCGACAATTGCCGCTGTAGTTATACCAACTGCCTTCATGCTCATAGCGCAGAATATAGGGGGCATAAGAGCACCCAAAATCAGGCCAACGATAACCGGCGTACTTAGCAAGCTCAATTCCATAGGCCATGTTAGTTCGCCTGTGTCTGAGACTGTCACTATCCCGACAGCCATAGCGAAGGCCAGGATTAAGCCTAGGGAATTCAGAGCAGCAGCACCGATGGCGAACCCCTTGCCTGTGGCGGCGGTGGTATTGCCCAGAGAATCCAGAGCATCGGTCCTCTCACGCACCTCGGGTGGTAACCCCGCCATGGTGGTTATACCGCCAGCATTGTCAGCTACAGGCCCATAAGCGTCGGTAGCCAGCGTCACGCCCAGGGTGGACAACATACCCACGGCAGCCAGGGCGACACCGTAGAAGCTGCCGAACTTGTACGCTACGATAATCGCTATAGCTATCAAGACTATCGGTGGCCATGTGCTCATCAGACCGGTGGCAAAGCCTCGAATTATAGTAGCGCCGCCACCGCTGGTGGAAGCTTCGGAAATTTCCTGGGTTGGCTTGAAGGCATAAGAGGTAAAATAATTTGTGCTTTCCCCCATTAAGGCACCAGCTACAAGGCCAGCCAGCATTGCCCAGAAGAGACCTAAACTGGCACCCAAAAAATGAACCACCAAAAAGCCAAATACTGCCGCCAGTACTGTGGCACCTAGTGTACCACGGCGCAAAGCTCCCAGCAGAGCGCTCATCTCCACTTTCTCCCCCACCCTGACTAGAAAACAGCCAATTACAGAAGCCACGATGCCGGCAGCCATAATGAGAAGAGGCAACCACCAGGCGCGCTGCAGGGCAATCTCAGGAGAAAGTGTCGGGAACAGCACTTCTTTTACCCATGGCGCCAGCATGACCCCCACTGTGGTAAGCGTCATAGTGGCAACAACGGTTTCCACGTAGGATTCAAAAAGGTCAGCACCCATGCCGCAGACATCGCCGACATTATCGCCGACATTATCAGCTACGACGGCAGCGTTTCTAGGGTCATCCTCCGGTATCCCTGCCTCCACCTTGCCCACCAGGTCAGAACCGGCATCAGCCCCTTTGGTAAAAATCCCACCACCCACCCTGGCAAAAAGAGCTACCAGTGAAGCTCCAGTGCCATAAGCAGGAATGATAAACAGGAACTGGTAATCAGGTAGGTCATGCCATATAAGGTAGAGGATAGATAGCCCTATGATGCCAATGCTCACGACCGTCAGTCCCATAACTGCCCCGCCCCGGAAGGAAACTCGTAGCCCCTGATTCAGGCTCTTCTGTGCCGCAGCGCAAGTTCGGGCGTTGGTCCTGAGTGCCATATTCATGCCGGCATAGCCAGCACCCATAGAACATATGGCGCCGAATACAAAAGCCACCGCTATTCTCCAGCCCAAAGCCGGGACGACTGCCAGAATAATGGCCACTACAACTACCACGATGGCTAAAGTTCGATATTCCCTATGAATAAAAGCCAGTCCCCCTTCTCTGATGGCGGCAGAAATTTCCTTAAGCCTTGGTGAGCCCTCGTCTTGCCGCAGAACATACCGCACAAAGTATGCCACTGCTGCTATCCCCACAAGCCCCACGATTATACAAATCCAGACTAAGTCCATAGCTCTACCTCCTGGATGGGCACAAAATTAGGGCACTCAAGCCAAGTCCCGGTGCCCTCGCTTTTGTTTGCTAAAATATGCATACTAGGGACGTAAGTCTAAAACAAAAAGCTTTGTCCGTCAATGATTCAACAGCATAGCGTCTTGTTTACCAACTATAATAAAAGGATTGATTTATCTTGGTAACGAGTTTGATGTGGGTGATTTTGATGGTGAATATAGGTTAGTGTCCACAAAAGAGTATTACGAGGAATGGAGTTAACCCTGAGGGGAGAGCGGAGACGTTCTCCTATCGGAATACCCGAGGGATTTAACTATCTCTTGATTTCTTGTCAAAAATCGTTAGCAATAGTGAAGATTGAAGAGACTGCGCCTATTGCTGTTGCTTTTGATAGCGTGTGTTTCTTATTCTCTTCTGCGGAAAGATGGACTAGATTCCTAAATTGTCTTACTGAGTGCGATAAACGAGAGACACTGTCTTTCAGTAGCCCATGTTGC
>DATBWO010000156.1:0-4300 GCA_036514775.1 Dehalococcoidia bacterium
TTACGTCCGTGAAATAGCTTTACAGTTCATGGTAGAATAGAAGCTAAACCGGAAAGTATTATGAAAAAGATTGGCGTCTTAACCAGCGGCGGTGACGCTCCGGGAATGAATGCCTGCATCAGGGCTGTCGTCCGCTGTGGAGTTAGCCATAAGCTGGAGGTCGTAGGGATTCGCCAAGGATACCGCGGTATATTGGAAGAGGATTTTATAAAGCTAGGTAGCAGGTCGGTAGCCAACATTATCTACCGCGGGGGCACTTTCCTGGAAACAGCTCGCTGTGAGGAAATGAAAACCAAGGAAGGTATAAGGAAGGCCAATGAAAATCTCCAACGGGAAGGCATCGAGGGATTGATAACTATAGGCGGAGATGGCACATTGCGCGGTGCCACAGCCTTGGCTGAAGCTGGAAATGTAAAGGTGATGAGTATTCCCAGCACCATAGATAACGATGTCTATGGCACCGACTATACTATTGGCTTCGATACTGCCATAAATACAGCTTTGGATGCCATAGATAAGATTAGAGATACGGCGGGGTCGCTGCAACGCCTCTTTTTTATCGAGGTCATGGGAAGGAGTAGGGGATTTATTGCACTGGAGGTAGGAATTGCTGGCGGAGCCGAAGATATCTTGATTCCAGAATTAGAGACAAAAATAGAACAGCTTTGCCTTGATATAAAGAGTAGCTTCAAGAGAGGTAAGAAATCCTCTATCGTGATAGTTGCTGAAGGGGATGAGGCAGGCGGTGCGTTTTCAATTGCGCAACAAGTATGGGAGAGATTAAGGATGGAGTACCGAATTTGTGTGCTGGGACATGTCCAAAGAGGTGGCTCACCTACAGCCAGGGATAGAGTCCTCGCCAGCAGATTAGGTGCAGCGGCTGTGGATGCTCTGGTTAAGGGCATGTCAGGCTACATGGTGGGTGAGTTGAAGGGAGACATAGCCTTCACTCCTCTAAGGGAAACCTGGGAGAAGAGGAAGGAATTGGATAGCAATTTGTTACGATTGGTCAAGGTGCTGGCTGGATAGGAACTCGATAAAGCACTCTATCCGGCTTGGTCTTGTTTCTCTTGACAATCTCCGCCTTATTTTCCTTTGAGAACATCCCCGGTTAACTTGCTGTACACTTCACGGTATCTTTTCGATGTTCCCTTTATTACCTCCGGTGGCAACATGGGTGCTGGCGGTCTTTTATCCCATCCTGAATCTGAAAGCCAATCACGAACGGGTTGTTTATCAAAACTGGGTTGCGAATGGCCAACCTCGTATAGTCTGACATCCCAGAAGCGGCTTGAGTCTGGCGTTAGCAGCTCATCGATAAGGGCTAGTTGACCATTGATGAAACCAAATTCGAACTTGGTATCGGCAATTATTATGCCCCGGCGACTGGCGTAATCTCGAGCATAGCCGTAGATGAGCAGGCTTTTTTGTTCCAGTTCCCCAAAAAGTTCTTCAATGCCCAGGCCTTTTATGTCTTGATTTGTTAAAAGGCGGTCATGCTCCGTATCGCTCTTAGTAGTGGGGGTGAAGATAGGTTGGAGCAATTCCTGGCTTTCTTTCATTCCCGAGGGTAAATTGATATCGCCAACTTTTCCAGTCTCTTTATACTCCGCCCATGCTGAGCCAGATAGATAGCCCCGAACAACGCATTCTACAGGTATACGCTCAGCCTTAGCCACAAACATAGAGCGGCCGATAAGAGAATTCGGTAACTTCCCCGGCTGGCTCGAAAGATTCTTCACTTCGTTCAGAACGACTCCGACAGAGTCGGAGCTATCGATTACCTTGATAAGATGATTAGGCAGTATGTGAGCTGTTTTCTTGAACCAGAAGGCAGAAAGCTGGTTAAGAACCTTTCCTTTGTCAGGGATGCCACAGGGCAGGACAACATCGAAGGCAGAGATGCGGTCGGTGGACACGATGAGAAGTTTACCCCTGATTGAATCAGGGGCTAAATCATAAACATCTCTTACCTTGCCACGCCGAAATAAAGGTAGAGGTAGGTTGGATTCTAATAATACAGACATATTTAAACCCGGTTAGATAGCGCGTGGGGCCAGGTTTTCTGCCCCAGCTCGTTTCGCCTTCTTTACCTTGCTCAACCCCAGCCGCTCGAAGACCTCATCTACATGTTTCAGATAAAAATTATAATCAAATAGAGACTTCAGTTCCTTTTTGCTCAAATGAACTGTTATTCGCTTGTCTGCTTCAAGCAAACTCAGAAAGTCTTTCTTCTCTTCCCAAGCCTTCATGGCGCTATCTTGCACCATTTTATAAGCTTCCTCCCGACCTACACCTTTATTTATCAAGGCGAGGAGTACCCTTTGAGAAAAGATGACCCCTTGGGTGAGCTCGATGTTACGACGCATGTTTTCCAGATAAACCTTGAGTCCTTTCATTATCGAAGTAAATATAGATAGCATGTAATCCACTGCCAGACAGGAGTCAGGTAAGATAATTCGCTCTGTGGAGGAGTGACTGATGTCGCGTTCGTGCCATAAGGCAATGTTCTCCAGAGAGGTTAAAGCATAGCCTCTTATTAGTCTGGCCAGCCCACAGATACGCTCACAAAGTTCGGGATTCCGCTTGTGAGGCATTGCCGAGGAGCCTGTCTGCCCCGCTGCAAAGGGCTCTTCAAGTTCCCGGACTTCCGTCCGCTGGAGACCTCTAATCTCCGTGGCAAACTTCTCCAGGGAGCTGGCGATAATCGCCAAAGTGGTCAGGAATTGGGCATGGCGGTCACGCTGTACTATCTGATTTGATATGGGATCTGGAGTAAGCCCTAACTTAGCACAAGCTATCTTTTCAACCTGAGGAGGCACAGTGGCATAAGTACCTACCGCTCCGGATATTTTGCCCACAGAGATATTTTTCCTAGCTTCAGCCAGCCTTTGAGCATTACGCTTCATTTCTTCAGTCCACAGGGCTATTTTTAAGCCCAAGGTAGTCGGCTCAGCGTGAATACCATGGGTTCGCCCCATCATAATGGTGTATTTGTGCTCTACTGCTTTACTCTCCAGTACGGATATAAGCTCGCCTACATCTTTTGCCAAGATATCTGTCGCCTGGGTCAATTGCAAGCCAAGGGCGGTATCCATGACATCCGAAGAAGTGAGACCAAGATGGACAAAACGTGACTCTTCACCCAGGCTTTCAGCCACCGAGTTAAGAAAAGCGGTCATGTCATGGTGGGTCACTTTCAGAAACCCGGCAACACGATCTAGGTTGTAGCTGGCTTTCCTTATCTTAACTATATCTCTTGGGGGGATTTCGCCCAGTTCAGCCCAGGCTTCACAAACGGCTATCTCTACCTTAAGCCACTGGTCAAATTTGTTTTCATCAGACCAGATTTTCTTCATCTGAGGTCTGGAGTACCGTTCAATCATATTATCCCCTTGCTAATTCCTGTTTATATTTACGATAGGCTTCTCTTATTTCCTTATGTTCTGTGCCTAAAATCTGGGCGGCGAGCAAGGCAGCATTCCTTGCCCCGCTTGGACCAATGCCCACGCAGGCTACCGGCACTCCCCCGGGCATCTGGCTTATGGAGAGTAAAGCATCTATGCCCTTGAGCTCACTGGTGGGCAAGGGCACACCGATTACAGGCAAGATTGTCCAGCTAGCCAAGACACCGGGAAGATGAGCAGCTCTACCAGCAGCAGCAATGATAACTTTGAGCCCTCTCTTCTCTGCCTCCAAGCCATACTCCTTTAATTTTTCGGGGGTTCTATGGGCTGAGATAACGGAAAGTTCATAGTCAATGCCCAACTGCTTTAGCGTATCCAGCGCTGGCTGTATCAGCTCGGTGTCTGTCTTGCTCCCTATGACTACGCCCACTAATGCCATTGCTAAATAAATCCTACATAGATATCAAAAATCAAAGATAAAAAATCAAAATTACAATTCAAAATGCAAAAAGGCTTTACTAAATTGATTTTTAAATTTTGCCTTGTCATTTTGCATTTTGGCTTTTGCCTTTTAACTTTCCTTTAGATTTTATCCTACCTATCTCCCGCAAAGCAATGTCCTTACGATAATGACAACCTTCAAAGTAAATATTACCAATGTTGCGGTAAACCTTTTCCCGGGCTTCAGCCATGTCTTCGCCTACACCTACTACGGTGAGCACTCGCCCGCCGTCGGTATAAATTGTGCCATCGTTTCCCGACTTAGTTCCAGCGTGGAAAACCAGCACATCCTTATCCACACTACCTATTCCCTGTATGGGAAAGCCGGTTTTGTAGCTTCCAGGATAACCACCTGAAGACATAACTACTCCAACGCAGGCCTCGGAACTCCA
>DATBWO010000157.1:0-2024 GCA_036514775.1 Dehalococcoidia bacterium
TGGCAGATATAGCAGGCTGCGTTCTCCGAGCCCAAGACAAGCTTGTCATGAGCCTCCAGCTCCCTAGGGTGACAGCTAAGACAGTCTAGCTGGGGAGATGCTACCGCAACACTCGGAGCTGGCACTATTAGGAAGCCCGTAACCACGATGATTATCGCTATGGCTCTCATTGGACTACCCTTTACAGGGCTCCGGGTTTGGCCTCGGAACCAAGGATAAAGCACTGACGATATCTATCGGTAGTGGGATAATAGTGCTATTCCGCTCACCTGAAATCTCAACCAGGGTCTGAAGATAGCGAAGCTGGAGAGCATCCGGTTGAGCATGCAGAATCTTGGCGGCGGCTGCCAGGTTGGCCGCTGCGTCTTTTTCACCCTCGGCGTGGACAACCTTAGCCCGTTTCTCACGCTCTGCTTCAGCCTGACGGGCCATAGCCCGCTGCATGGCCTCTGGCAGCAGAACATCCTTTACTTCAACCATCGTCGCCCTGACCCCCCATGGCAACTCGGTTTGCTCGTCAATAATCTGTCGCAGTCTCAGGTTTATCTGGTCACGATGAGCCAGCAGCTCATCAAGCTCTGACTGCCCGAGAACGCTTCTGAGGGTAGTTAGGGCAAGCTGGGTGGTAGCATTCCGGTAGCTTTCAACATTAACTACCGCCTTCACCGGGTCAATCACCAGGAAGTAGACTACGGCATCTACCTTGACGGTTACATTGTCCCTGGTTATCACCTCTTGAGGCTCTAACACCATGGTGATGATGCGAAGGCTGACCTTAGTCATGCGATCAACGAGGGGAATAATCATGTTGAAGCCGGGATCCCTGGTTTCCTTCAGTCGTCCGAAACGAAACATCACCCCCCGCTCATACTGTTTAACAATCTTAACTGATAGGGATAACAAGGTTAACACTATTAAAACGATAAGAAAGATAACCCAAGACTCCATTTTTTCGTCCTCCTTTTTTTAACTAGTCGTTTACGGTTCTTTAGTTTACATGCCCACTATCTTAATCAATCGCCTTTATTGAAGTACTCCATAAGATTGATTAATTCATTATCAGAAATATTCTGCCATTTTATATTCTTTCCTTTCATGATTCCCATCATTTTGGGCCCATGATTCCATAATGCCGTTGCCATATAGATGGGAGATACCACCCCTTTTAGTTTAGCCAGATTGGGGCCCTCTTTCTTACCTTCGGCATTTGTCCCGACATCGTGGCAAACGTTGCAACGTTTCTCCTGGAATACCGTCCTTCCCGCAACTTCATCACCGGCAGGATCAAAATAGCGAATTGAGAACAGATATGACGTAATATTGGCTATATCCTGAAAATACAACTCCGGTACTTTGATATTCTTCATCTGCATCTGGCTAAACATTCCGGGGAAGTGATTCCACATAAGACTTGCAAACTGACCCATCGTCGGTGGAAAATTATTCTGCCGCACACCCAGGTTAGGCCCACTTTTTACCTCCGCTCCCTCGGTTGAGTGACACTGCGCGCAACCCTTATGAGAAAAAATATTCTTCCCTTCCACCGGATCACCCGGTGAAAGAAACATTTTCCCCTGAGAAGGTTTCTTATTAAGGCTTGATATATATGCAATGATGTCTATGACATCATTCTTTCCCAGTATGGGCCAAGGCTTCGCATTTTGGTCCATCACACTTTTCATTTTCAAGGCATGGTTCCACATCATCTGCAACCAGAGTATCGGATTAGAAAATTCCGACCACTTAGCGAGGTCGGGACCGATTTTGCCACTTCTTTCTCCGATGCTATGACACTCCGTGCACCCTTTTGTCTCTAATACCTCTTTGCCTTTAGCAGAGGAGCCCTTCTCATCCAGATAGCGGATGAAATATAAGAAGGCAAAGATATCTGCCATTTCTGTTTCCTTGAGCTTGTTAAATTTTAACCATTTTACCGGCATCTTCCCCCACATTTCCGGTGCGTGAGTCCACATCTCCGCAGCCAAGCCCGCGGAAGAAATGTGGGTAGAGCGGCTCTTGGACAG
>DATBWO010000158.1:0-3794 GCA_036514775.1 Dehalococcoidia bacterium
ATTACCAATCTGGAAGGCGTTGACCCTGAAATAGCGTTCATTCGCACCCCCGTGTCATTCTGAATGAAGCGAAACGGAATGAAGAATCTCTGGAGATCCTTGGCTGTTCTCCCTCTTAGGGTAAGAGGGAGTCAGAGGGAGTTACGAACTCTTCCACCATCTACCGACTCCCGACTACCCGTGGTCTTCATTTGTCATTTGGATTCTGGCATTTGGAATTTGTTTTCGATTTGGGCTTTGGCATTTGAGCTTTGCCTGTCATTTGCCTCCATGCGTCAGTCCGCCAATCCCCACGGCTCGCAAATATAAAGGGCAAACCGACGAAACGAATCGTGTGTACTTTAACAACTGAATCTTCCGGAGGTAATCGCCTTACGTATGAAAAAGGCCTGCTGAACTCCCGAAAAAATAGCCATTTTTACAAAACGAATCATCCCGCCTTCCCTCATTCTCTTCCCCCTATCCGTCGCAACCCTACACCCCGAACCAGTCCTTCGGCGGTGCAGAATCCGAGAGCACCATACGGGTCAGGCCCGCTACAAATCAGCTATCATGTCCCCGGAATACCGGGAGCCTTCACCTTTGGGCTTTGCAATGCGCTGGTAGGAGAGTATAATTGGCCGCATAGGATTGAATACCTGAAAACGCAGGGGTAATGAGAATTGAAAGGTGGCGGAACACGGAAAAATATTGGTAAATCCTCTCAGACAAAAGTTATTTAAACCGTGAGTATCTAACTCCGTTTATGCCGAAAACACCTGAAGGAATTCCCAGTGAACTGGATATTATGGAACCATTGAACAAGATTAAAAAAGCGCCTTTGATTTTTGTACCCGGCATCATGGGTTCAAGGTTGTTCAAAAAAGGGAGTAGTGAACCTATTTGGCCTACCATAGGATGGTGGGATAAAGGACGTTTTAGACCCACATCCTTAAGAGCCCTGGCATCTATTGCCGATAAAGAAACTTCTCAGAATGAGCCCCTATTTCCTCTGATATACAGCGAATTGTTGCGCCACTTTGAGAATATGGGGTATATTCTCGGGCAAGATTTCTGGGTATTCCCCTATGACTGGACTCAAAGTAACCGGGAATCAGGGCGCAGGCTGGCGCAGTTCATCCAAGATATACTTTCAACCCATCCGCAGTGGCACCAAGTCGATGTCGTGAACCATTCCATGGGCGGACTGGTCACCCGTGCGGCAGCCAAGTTATATTCTGCGCCAATTCGCCGGACGGTCTATATTACATCACCGCATTTCGGCTCGCCTAAAGTCTTTTTTATTCTCCATCCAAAAATGAAATTTTCTGTATTCGGGAATTTCTTTAGAAATATAATAGGTGACCTGGCCTGGAGATGGTATTTACATCGCTTAGGAGTTACTGAAAATACTAGCCTGGAAAAACAAATCAAGAGGCTGGCTTGCCAGCTGGACTCCGTATTTGAGCTATTACCGGATAGATTTTATTTCGAGCACCACCATTTGGTAGTTGTTAGAGAAGCCAGTGCAGGTGATTGCCCCATTTGTGGCTTAGAGTCAACGTATTTTAGCGGCCAGTGTAAATTTCCGTCTTCCGAACTCCAGGATAGAGTCAAGGAGGCTATGGCGTTCAAGGAAGAACTGGGGGCGGCACTTCCCGGGCAGGAAAACCTGGTGATTTATTCGGATTCAGAAGAAACTGTCGATCGGATAACCTGTCCAGCACGGGTCCAGTGGCGTTTCGGACGGTACAAAGATGGCGGACAAAGGGGAGATTCGTTGGTGCCTGTTAATAGTGCGACTCTGAATAATCCAATTGCCGCAAGGAGAGTACAAGGAACGCATAACGGTGTCCCAAATAGCCTGGAAACCAGCCTGCTGGTAAAAGAGTTTCTAGATAAACCATAATTATCGCTAGCACGAATTCAAAGGACACGATACCAATCAGGCCTGCTGCAAATCAGGTATTATTTCCCCAGAGTACACTCCCAAAATCCCAGACGTGGTTGTTGACTTTGGCTTATTATGCAGTATAATATACTGCGATAGCAGTAACTAATACTGCAATTCAATACGATGTTAGAAACACTCTTAGGGTCAAGGCTCAGGGCAAAAGTGCTGGGATGGTTGTTCAGCCATCCTGATGAGCGCTATTTCGTCCGCCAGCTCACGGCATTGGTGAAGGAAGATTCGACCAATGTGAGCCGTGAGCTTGCTCGTCTGGAGAAGACCGGTATTCTTGTTACGACTACAGAGGGAAAACAGAAGTATTATCAGGCAAACCGGCAAAGCCCCATTTTTAATGAGTTGCATGGATTGATACTCAAGACTGTGGGGGTAGCAGATATTATCAAAAAAGCTCTGGAACCACGCATGGCAGACATTAAGCTGGCGTTTATCTTCGGCTCAGTAGCCAAGAGAGCCGAGAATAGGTTCAGTGACATAGACCTGCTCGTAGTGGGCGATATCACTTTTGGCGAAGTCGTCGACCTTATTTCAACTGCGGAAGGGGCTTTGAATCGTGAATTGAACCCGGTGGTCTATACATTAGCCGAGTTCAATAAGAGATTATCGGAAAACCATTACTTTATCAGGGATATACTATCAGGGGATAAAATATTTGTAGTTGGGGATGAGAATGAGCTTAAATCTCTGGTTGGAAAAGGGCTGGCTAAAGGAACATAAGCCGACATCACGTGAGATTGCTGAGCTACTGGCAGTAGCTGACCGCGCTCTAAAAGATTGTCAGGTCCCTGAGCTAAGCAGTGAAGGCAAGCTGAATATAGCACATAATGCTGCACTGCAATCTTCCGCTGCAGCGCTAGCTGCCGCCGGGTACAGGGCCAGTCGAGAAGCTTACTACTATTATGTAATTCAGTCTCTTTCTTTTACTCTGCAACTGGAAGAACGTATCATTCGCAGGCTTCATAAACTCCGCCGTAAACGGAATATTAGCGATTACGAACGCCCGGGTATGGTTACTGAGCAGGAAGCCCAGGAGATGGTTGAACTGTCAAAACTAATACGCCAGCAGGTTGAAGAGTGGATACGAAATAACCACAAGGAACTCGCCAGGGAGATTTAGATGCCGGTGCATGTGAATTCCAGGGACACCATACCGATTAGGCCTCCTATAAATCAGATATTATGACCGCAGAATACCACGAAATCAAAGGCGCAGATGGTGAACTTTGGTTAAGAGTCGAACTTGAATAGGCCGATACCCACGCGGGCATCGAGCCTATTTATTGGGTCATTTCCAACTGCGACAAAGACACTCGGCCAGCAAAAATAAAACCGCCCCGAGTAACCTCACTTCCTGCACCTGCCATCATCCGGCCTGGCCCTCAGCTTATTTCGTACCGTCTACTACCGGTACCGTTCAGCTTTCAGCAAACCCGACCCGTATGCCAGGTCCCTGTTTGGCTACTCGGGACAATATCTATCCTAGCACATATATAATACAGTTGTCAAGTCCCCGTTCGTACTGGGAAATTAGTACTGCTTCTTTTTTCGTCATTGCGAGGAGCGACAGCGAGGAAGCAATCTCTAAGCGAGGTCCCTCAGTCCAGCTATACAGACTCCAGTTTTGCAACGAGATTGCCACGCCCCGACATCCCCGATTTAATCGGGGACGGGCTCGCAATGACACGCTGGTGGGGCGAGAATCCCAAGGACACCATCCTTCACCTTGTGAAGGATTAGGCCTGCTGCAAATCAGGGATTACGTCCCCGGAATACCACCACAGTTCCAGGTCATCGGTGAGCGGAAAGTTGACAGCACCATGTCAGCCGTCTAAAGTGTAAGTCAGTG
>DATBWO010000159.1:0-2509 GCA_036514775.1 Dehalococcoidia bacterium
TATCTGCCTTATTGGCCACCAGTAGTACCGGTTTATGTGCCCTACGCAGCATATCGGCGATGTCCAGGTCGGTTGGCGTTACTCCGTCTCGGACATCCACCAAGAAAACAATAACATCAGCTTCGGAAATGGCCGCTTTAATCTGATCATTGACCCCTTTAGAGATGCCTGAATCAGCCTTGGTTTCCAGCCCACCGGTATCTATTAGCGTGAATTCGTTTCCAAGCCATTCAACGGTGGCAAAGATGCGGTCGCGGGTGGTGCCCGGCAAATCTTCGACTATGGATATTCTTCTGCCCGCCAGCCGGTTCAACAGGGTGGATTTACCCACGTTCTGCCTGCCGATGATAGCCACGATTGGTTTGGTCAAATTAACCTCTTAATTCTTCTAATAATATCTCTCTTAATGTGAAAATTGGTTCGTTTGGGGTGTTTAAGAGTGGGTGAGGTCACTTACCGAGCATTTGTGCCAGCAGCGCCTTCACGGCATGCATTCTGTTCTCAGCCTGGTCGAAGACGACTGATTGCGGGCCGTCGATTACTTCTTCAGTTACTTCCTCGCCGCGGTGGGCGGGCAGGTCATGCATAAAAATGGCATCCTTCTTGGCTAAAGAGAGTAGCTTTTTATCCACACGGTAATTGGCGAATGCCTTGCGGCGTTTTTCAACCTCAGCTTCCTGCCCCATACTTGTCCAGACATCTGTATACACTATATCGGCACCAAAAATGGCCAGTCTGGGCTCTTTCAATAACATTATCTCAGACCCACTTTTTTTGGAGTATTTCTGAGCTTTCTTTAATACGGTATCCTGAATTTCAAAGCCGGCTGGAGATGAGATTCTGAAGTTAATGCCCATCAACGCTGCTGCCAACAATAAGCTGTTAGCCACGTTGTTGCCGTCACCGACAAAAGCCAGGGTCAAGTCTTTTAATTCCCCTTTTTTTTCGTAAATGGTCAGCAGGTCGGCAAGCGCCTGGCAGGGATGCTCAAGGTCTGAAAGGGCATTGATTACAGGCACGTCTGAATAGGCGGCTAGTGTTTCTACGGTCTGGTGGGAAAATGTGCGCGCTGCGATAACATCAACGTAGCGGCTGAGGACCCGGGCTACATCTGGTACCGACTCTCTGCCTCCTAGCCCCACTTCGGCCGGAGACAGGTAAATCGCCTTCCCTCCTAGCTGGAGCATGGCTACTTCGAAGCTCACCCGTGTTCTCAAGGACGGCTTCTCAAAAAGCAGCGCCAGAGTCTTATTTTCAAGTAAAGAAATCCAGCCACTTTTTTTGCTATCGATAGCGGCCTGTATTAGTGAGCGTATATCATCAGCGCTGAGGTCTGATATTGAAAGTAAATGTTTCCCTTTGATTCCGGTCTCCCCCATATTCTTAAAGTATAGCACGAAAACGGGTTATTCGATAGGGAACAAGGGTATTGACAGGGGATGTGTGTATGGTATAATCATATATAGATATATAGTTATTTAGAAAGTTTGCAATAACTCTATTCTTTTGTAGGGGGGTGTTATGGAAGACCAGATTTATGTTTACCACGCCGAGATGTGCAAGGTGTTCTCCCATCCCAAGCGGTTGGAACTCATTAGTATCCTTCGAGAGGGAGAAATGAGCGCCGGCGAACTTGGTGAAAGGCTTGGGCTAGCCCCGGCTAATCTCTCCCAGCACCTGACTATGATGAGAGAACGCCATATCCTCGTCTCCAGGAAGGAAGGAAACGTGGTCTATTACCGCATAGCTAATCCTCGACTTCTTGAGGCTTTTGATTTACTGCGGGAAATACTCTTTGAGCACATCAGGCAGGATGCTGCCCTCATTCTAGGCGCCTAAAAAATTAGGGAGGAAGCCATGACTATTTTAAATAACGTTAATGTAAGTGCGCTGGAACAGGTCATCAAAGGCGCGGAGAGCGATAAGTCTAAAGTCAAGCGAACTCAAAAGATTGAGGGAGAGTGGCGCTTTGAAACGGGTGGCCCCCAGTTTCTGGCCGTGGTGAACTTCGAGGGGGGCAAAATGATTATGGCCTCCGACCAGCCGACAAACCTTGGCGGCGGCGGTACCCTCCCCGGACCTCTGCATTATTGTTTCTTCGGATTGCTCGCCTGTTACACAGCTACCTTTGCAGCTATGGCAAGTATGATGGGTATCAGACTGAAAAGGCTTACTGCCAGACTTGATGGCGACCTGAACTTCTCCCGGGTCTTTGGTTTATCAAAAGAACCGGTTATGGAAAAGATAAGCATTGTCCTGCAGGTAAGTAGCGATGCTTCCCTGGAAAAGCTGGAGGAAGTGGAAAAGCTTGCCTATGAAAGATGTCCCGCTGTCTTTGCTCTGACCGAACAGGTGAAATTGAACACAACTTTGGAGGTTGGCTAATCATGAAACTGGGCATTATCGTCAATACTAATGATGTCGAGACAGCCTGGAACGCCTTGCGTCTTGGTAACGAAGCGCTCGTCGGAGGTAATCAGACCACCATGTTTCTTCTTGGCAGCGGCGT
>DATBWO010000160.1:0-2292 GCA_036514775.1 Dehalococcoidia bacterium
TAGAAAGTAGAAACGGCAGTTATAGTGTCGCCCTAACAAGTGCTGGCAATATCACATTAGGCGCAGATACTATAATCGTTAACGCTAACATTGAGCCAGGGATAGGGTCTTATAACATAGGGGCTTCTGGGGATGGCTTCAACAGCATTTACGTCTCAACCATTGGCGCGCCATCTGGTTCTCTTAACGTGGTTTCAATGCAGACCACCATATCTGATGTAACCGGTTCAAGGTCTGTTGGTACTGCCTACCAGCCAAGTGCAAGCTATCCCGTAGAGGTGTCCACTGAAGTCCAGGTAAATGCTTCGGTAGGTTCGGCCATTCTTTACACCGGAGCTAGTTCCGGGGCTGTCACTCAAGAAAGCGGGCGGATCGATAACCTTAATGCGTCCGCCGTTATCGGAACAATCACCAAGATAGTCCCTGCTGGTTACTGGTACAAGATTTCTCAGGTAGCAGGTACGGTGAGCATAGTGAAAGTATTGGAAACGACTATAGGGGTTTGAACGACATGAGAATCCGTAATGCTTTCTTTGAACTGAATATTCCGCCCTTGAAAGCCCCTACGATGGGCAACAGCGGGCTTCCGGCTCTCATTCCGTATTCTACCATCACCCAAGAAGATGTTCTCCTAATTCTCACCCAGAAGATGTATGAGTTGGGCGATAACCAGTCAGACATTCATATCACGGATGATGCCAACAAGATTTACCGGAAAGCAGACGTGATGGCGTATCGGGGGCTGAAAGAGATTTTGTCCATCAAGTACGTCAAGGAAGAACACGACTGTGACGATTTCGCAGCCAAACTGTTCGGGGACTTCGCCGGACTGGTCTGGACTACGCTCCATTCCTTAAACTACTTCATTGCGGAAGATAAAACACTTTACTTTATAGAACCTCAAACGGGAATATTATCAAGAAGCCTCGAAGGATGGCAGGGGAATGACTTCCGACTGTGGGTAGGGCGATAATGTGCAAAGACTTTAACGATTACCTTGCCCTTATCCTGATGTTTGTCATCCCATTACTGTGGGTGTTTCAGGGGTTGACCTGGATAACTCTTGAGGGTGAGATCATCGGCGCCACGATTATGGGCTGGACTTTAGTGCTCCAGTTTTACTACCGGAAGCGCAAGGATGAATCTTAGCCGTGGTACAATAACCTAAAGGACGTGCAATGAGCGCAGAAGGTTTAGGTCTGGTAATTGGATTTCTGGGGCTGTTTATGACACTGGTCGGGCTGGCTGTAGCGGGTGGCGTGGCCTACGGCAAAATTTTCACACTGACCATGAACACGGCTGATAAGCTCGACAAAATGGACTCGGATAACGAACAAGGCCATAAGGAGATATTCGAGTGTCAAAAAAGCACCGACATTAAAGTTGGTAAAATGGAGCAGCACCTTCTTTCAATGAACGGGTCAATGAAACGCCACAACGATGATATTGAGAGTTTGAAGAAGGATAGCCACAGGGATAGTTAGCGTGTTTTCATCCCCCGCGATGGGCACAGCCTACTTCGTGGAACGGCGGCGGAATAGACGATAGTTGGTAGTGCGTCTACCAGTATAATGGGCATGTAGCGGTCTCGCAAACAACTACATGCCCATACGTTTTGTGGGGGGATGGCCGAGTGGTTTATGGCAGCGTTCTTAAAAAGCGCCGTTGGTGCTGGTACCACCAACCGAGGGTTCGAAGCCCTCTCCCCCCGCGCAACTATCATAGACTAGCACATCACCTGGTTCATGGCAAATTGATCCCACTAACGGTAGCGGTTCAGTTTTGACTCAGGCTATAGACAAGAGCTTGATGCTTTTAATACAGCCAATCGGAATCGTAGTCCGACCTAGCACCTGGGTTTCAGTCAGCCCAAGTGCTATGGTTTTGTAGTCAGTAGCATCGTCAATTATAAAACCAACGGAATAACAAACACAAGGCGGTAATGATTCAATTTCATCGAGGTATTCCCATCGTTCCATTCCCTTGCTGTCTACCCACTCTATCAAAACTATCTCTTTAATTAGCATTCTTTCCTCCGTGAAATTAAACCACTACCTAAACGATAGCCCCCTTGCATTATTTGTAGGCGTTCCGCCGCAACAACACTCTCAACAAGTCAAATCGCCCCCGCCAGCACAGGTCTCGCCAGTCTCCATAGTAGCAGGCTCTGTGGCGATTCGTCGAACTGATCCCGTATCGCGGGCATTTCTCCAGACGACAAAATGTCATTCTGTCTGTCACCCCAGTGCCTTCAGGATGGACTGACGCATTGCCGTCTGAACCGCTCGCAGA
>DATBWO010000161.1:0-2810 GCA_036514775.1 Dehalococcoidia bacterium
TTCCCAGGTGGCGCGCCGCCGCTGCCTCAAGCATCAGTCCCAGGTTCATGGGGTTAGCTTTCACCAAGGATTATCCTGGCATCGACGGCGATAGCTCCATCGCTGTAAGCGAAAACGGGGTTCAAATCGATTTGCTCCACCTCGGGGTGCTTCTCTACAAAAGCGGACACCTTGAGTATCATCTCCTCAAGTTTAGCCAGGTCGGTCGGCTCCTGGCCGCGATAGCCGGCTAGCGCGGGGTAACCCTTTATCTCTTTTATCATGTCCCGGGCGTCTCGCCTTTCCAGAGGCATGATTCTGAAGGAGACATCTTTCAGTATTTCCACCAGGATACCGCCCAGGCCGAACATCATCACTGAGCCGAATTGGGCGTCTCTGGAAACTCCGATGATGACCTCTATCCCCGGCTGTGCCATCTTTTGCACGGACACGCCCTGAATCTTTGCATCAGGGTACTGTGTTTTAATGGACTTCATAATATCGCTGTAGGCTTTGCCCACCTGTGCCGCGGTGGTCAAGCCCAGCTTGACGCCGCCGGCATCGCTCTTATGCACAACGTCCGCCGAGGCTATCTTTAATGCCACCGGATAGCCGAGCTGCTTGCTTATCGAGACCGCTTCTTCTTTGGAAACGGCAAGTTTGGTCTCAACGACATTGACTCCGGCTTGCTTCAGAAGGTCTTTCGCCTCTACCTCGGTGAGCACTTTTCTGCCCTCTGTCTTAGCCCTGTCTATCACACTCTGTCCGGTCATTTAAGCTATCCTCCTGCATCAAAATTTAATCAGGGAATTAGTGTTCAGTCTAGCAGATTTTGGGGGGTTTGCGCAACACCATTGTTGGTGAACCCTATCCCCTTTATCCCCTTCAGAGAGAACCCCTCCCCTTCACACTCCTAGACTTGAACACGAAGCCGTCTCAGTGCTATTCTGATAAAAAGACTCAAACTTTACGTAGACTCAAACTAGATTGTACAACTATTTGGGTGGAAAATGGCAATAAGCGAATCACAGTTGCAAAGCTGGGCAAACCAAGGGGCAGTGACCATGTCCAAGCAAACGCACGAGTCGATACGTTATGCGCTAAATGAGAGTAACTGGCCACAAGGAGTGTCATATGACATCTATCTTCAAGGTTCATACAAGAATGATACCAATATCCGAGGTGAGAGCGACGTTGATGTGGTTGTTGAGTTAACTTCAACTTTCTATTCCAACTTGACGGATGACCAAAAGCGCTACTTAGGTTTGATGACGGCAACTTACGGCTGGTCCGAATTCATGAATGATGTTCTTAGTAGACTCATAGCATATTATGGAGAAAAGAATATTACACGAGGAAACAAGTGTATAAATTTAGCACCTACTGCCTCACGTCTCCCATCAGACATTGTTGTCTGTGCTCAATATATATGGTACTCAAACCTAGCAGTTGCTGCTAAGGGGATTACCTTTTGGACTCATGGTAATGGCCTACAGACGACAAGTTATCCGAAAATTCACACTGAACTATGTGTACAAAAGAACGGTGAGACAAACGGGTGGTTTAAACCATCTGTTAGAATGTTCAAGAATGCTCGAAGCCATCTTGTTGACCAAAAGGTTATTGATGAAAAGCTGGCTCCATCATATTTACTTGAATGTTTAATTCATGGTGTCCCATCTAGCAAGTTTGGAGGTAACTTTCAGAACACCTACTGTAACATAGTTAATTGGCTCATGGAAGCAGACTACGGCAGTTTCACTTTTCCCAGCTTGAGTCAATCGTTGTTTGGCACAGGTAATAACCAATGGTCAGTCGAAAAAGCTAAAACACTTCTTAACCAACTGGTCAAACTCTGGAGTAACTCATGACAATACATGCCTATTCCTCAGACCATGGTGAACGAACCCGTATTCTAATTGTCATTGGGTTATTAAGTGTTGTCGCTGCTTGGTTACTACATCTGGTATTAGGTTATTTGCCTGTTGCCGTACCTTGGTGGATTGATATGCCTTCAGTATTAGGCTTTTTCGCATTGATTCGAACTACTTTTGATAAGACACTATGGAAAAACAAAATAGTGCGAAAAGTATTAGGTATTACCATTCCCGATTTGAATGGAAGCTGGAAAGGTCTGTTATTATCATCATACACCGGTCAGACCATACCACATGATGCAGAACTTATGGTTGTTCAATCTTGGACAACTATCCTTATATCACTCGAAACAACCACTTCTATCTCCAGAAGTCAAACTGCTGCATTTGTACTAGACCAACCACCTGGACTTAGCTTGAAGTATGAGTATCTTTGTGAACCTCGGCCTAACGCAAAAGAGACTGTGCATACACATCGAGGCACGGCTGAATTACGCGTAAAATCTAGCGGCACTTTACTTGAAGGTGATTACTATACTGGACGTGACCGCCAAACTTATGGAACCTTGAAATTCCAGCGAGAGAGTCGGGCTTAGTACCCTTCTTGATAATGTTAGTACTGCTTAAACTCCACCTGAAGCACCTGTTTAGTGTCTCCAGTCACCTTTGCCCGGTCATCCAGGCGGTAGCCGGCCACCCAGAGAATATGTTCGGGTGAGCAGACGATGGGAACGCGGGAGCGCCAGGCGCGGGGGATTTTGGCGTCAATCATAAACTCGGTCAGTTCTTTGGACTGGCTCATGCCCAGGGGCTGGAATTTATCGCCGGGTTTACGAGAGCGCACCGTTAAGCTATCACCAACCTCATCAAGGCTGAGATAGGCTGTGAGTGTCCCCATCCCCCTGCCCCCTTCCCCTTGAAAAGGGGAAGGGGTAGTTTTTTCTTTAAGAGAGG
>DATBWO010000162.1:0-6219 GCA_036514775.1 Dehalococcoidia bacterium
TGACAGAACTGTCGGCTTTAACTGTAATAGTGTCCCCGGTGGTGGCTGTTGTGTTCCAGGTCCAGTAGGGGGTGCCCGGAGGCGGCGGGACAACATAGGTAGCGGTAGCGCTGCCCGTTTTGGTGACCGAGATGCTGCCACTTCCACTGGGGACAGTTATTGTGCCACCGTCAGGCGCATCCCCACCGGTAATCTGGAACGCATCATTAACATCGGGCAAGCTAAAGGCACTGCCCCCGCTAACTTGGCAATTAGTTTTAGTTTTGTCAGGGTTAATAAACTCAAACACAGGAATCTTGCCGGTTTTCTCTTCATGCAGGACATAGCCGCCGCCAGAATCGATGTAATAACGCCCCCTGAGACCAGAGCTATCCAGGCTAAACTCGATTTTCTGCCATTTATCCGTGCCAAAATCGACCCAGCGCAGGGTAAGGGGGAAACCTGAATCCCCGGTTATTGTCAGGTCTTGAGCCGCGTAGGCATAATAGCTAACCCAATAACCGGCTTCTTGCACCTCTCTGACCGCGACCATATGGTTAGAGCTGCGGGCAGTCCCGGTAAACGTCTGGGAAATAATCATGGTAATGCCCGTGGTGATAAGACCGGTAAGAGCGAGAGCTATTAGCAGCTCAAGTAGAGTAAAACCCTTCTGGTCTTTATGTATCAACCTTGTGCCCATTTATAAAATCCTAAATCCGTTCACCTAAATCCAAATGACAAAATCCAAATGACAAACAAAATCCAAAGGCTTAAATGCCAAAACTGCCTCTTTTTTTGACATTTGAGCTTTGTAATTTGTCATTTCCCTCTTGATCTGGGTTTTGAACTTTGTCATTTGCCATCTTTAAACTCTCTATGCCTCTTCGGCCTACCGGTCTACCTTATAGCCCTCCAATGTGATTTCTACGTCGTAAGCCCAGTAAGGATTGTCGTTAATAAAGGTGTATATTACTTTATCCTGGTTTTGTTTGTCCTTGTGAATAATCACCAGCGCTACCTTCTGAAGGCCATTGTCCGTGTCTACTGGCCTATTAATTTCGCTATCCCAGGGTATACCTATTATCTCCGCAACAAGCACACCAGTGCTGTTGACGCTCCAAAGAGAGTAACCCTCAGGGATGCCGCTAATTTTTTGATAGGTGGGGTTGTAGTTGTTCAGTGCCGACGCAGGGTTGTAAACCTGATTTTTAACGTACTCCATCTGCCTTCGGGCCAGGCTTTCGGCAGTGGTCCGCTCATCGGCAACAACCAGGGTCGTGGAGATAGTAGATAGGGCGCTTAAAATGGCGATAGCAACTATCCCTATAAGGACTATGGCTATCAGTACCTCAATCAGGGAGAAGCCCCTGGAGCTGCCTTGAAAAGCTCTCCGTACCTGGCTACTCAATCTTACCCTTTTCATTTTCCCACATTGCCTAAATTAAAATCCAAATTACAAAGTCCAAATGTCAAACAAATTCCAAGTATCAAAGTCCAAATGACAATTGAAATCCAAATGCCTAAATGCCAAAACTACCTCTTCTCTTAAATCTCCCCCTTAGAGTAAGGGGGATAATAGGGGGTTACTTCCATAATTCTCATAACTCCCCTTACCCCTCTTACCTTAAGAGGGGGTTTTTGGGTTTTTTTGTCATTTGAGCTTTGTAATTTATCATTACCTCCTTGATGACTCTCAATCCAGCTTCACCTGATTATAGATGGAATACATAGCTAAAAACATGGCTAAGACAATGAAACCAATCACTAAACCCAGAACCACAGTCAGCACTGGCTGAATAAGAGCCACAGCCGAGCTGGTCTTGTCATTAGCCTCGGCCTCAAAGCTTTCGGCTACGGTAGATAGCGTATTCTCGAGGTTACCGGTTTCCTCACCCACTTTCACCATTTGCGTCATCAAAGGCAAGAAGAGGTGCCTCTTTTCCATAGGTCCGGACAATCCTTCGCCTCTGATCAATTCCTGCTGAACTCCGGTCAAGTTCTCATCCACAATCATATTAGTAATACTGTGAATGGTTACGGCCAGGACTTCTGGTAGAGGTAAGCCCACTTTGATTAACAATGACATGGTCCGGCAGCATCGAGAAAGTTCACTAAGCTGGATAATACGCCCGGTTAACGGCACACGAAGCATAATTTTATCAAAGCGGTATTTGCCGGCCGGGGTCTTGCTATAGAGATAGATTGCGCCAATAGCAATTAGCAACCCCAGCAACAGATAAAGCCCGCTATGTTGAAGCCAGTTAGTAATGCTGATAAGGAGTTTAGTGGCCGCAGGTAACTCAGCCCCGAGTTGAGCGTAGAAGCCGATAAAGGTGGGAAAAACTTTGGTGACCATTATCAATACCACACCAATAGCGACAATAACCACGAAAATGGGGTAGACCAAGGCCCCTTTTATCTTCTTTTGAGTGACGGCTCCCCTCTCCATGTAATTGGCCATTTGCCTCAGCACCTCCTCCAGGTTACCACCTTGTTCACCGGCAGCTATGGCCCGGTGGTACATTGAAGAGAAAGCCTGGGGGTGTTTGCTTAAGGCCGTTGACAGCGAACTACCACCACGAATATCCGAGGCTATCTCACCGACCATTTTCTGCAAGGTTTGATTAGTTGTCTGGTGTTGTAATAAGTCTAAAGAAGTAACAATATCGGTCCCGGATTCAAGAAGTAAAGCGAATTGACGGGAAAACATGATTATTGCTGCCGGCTTTATCCGAGAAAAGCTGGCTTGCAGTTTTTCTTTATCAAACCAGGGACGAACTGACTTAAGGCTGAGCACCCGGTAGCCGCCATAGGCCAAAAGTTCAGTTGCCGACTGTTCGCTGGCAGCCGAAACCTTGCCACTAATTAATTTTTTCTCTTCGTCAGCATAAGCTACATAACTAAAATCCATTTATGACCTCCAAACGGCTAGGCTGTAACATAAGCATTGCGCAGTACCTCAGAAGGAGTGGTAATACCTTCCTTTACCTTGCGCATCCCATCGTTCCCCATAGATACCATACCATCTTTGAGTGCCTGAGTCCGGATATCAGTACTGCTAGCGCGATTAATGACCATCCTTCCTATCGTGTCGCTCATGGTTAGAATCTCAAAGATACCCGTCCGCCCCAGGTAACCGGTATAGGCGCAGGATTTACAGCCGGTACCGTAGAGGAACTTGGTCTGCTTCTCTCCTATTTCCTTTTCATAAGCCATCTGCTCGACCAAAGGGGCCTCAATAAGGCGACTACAATCGGGGCAGACGCGGCGCACCATCCGCTGAGCAACAACACCAAGAACCGCTGAGACTATCAAAAAAGGCTCTACCTTCAGGTCAATGAGACGGGAGAGCACACCGGCAACCTCATTGGCGTGGATAGAAGACAGCATCAGGTGCCCGGTCAGGGCTGCCTGGACAGCTATGTTGGCTGTCTCGGGGTCGCGTATCTCGCCCACCAGTATCACATCAGGGTCAAGACGAAGTATAGACCTTAAGCCGCTAGCAAAGGTAATGCCTGCCTGGTTGTTAACCTGAATCTGGTTGATATCCTTAAATCGGTACTCAGCAGGGTCCTCAATGGTAATGACGTTGCTTCCCTGAGTATCAAGGGAATTGATTGAGGCATATAGAGTGGTAGTCTTGCCAGCTCCGGTAGGACCGCTAATTAGAATCATACCATAGGGAACCTTGAGCATACTTTCATACTTGGCCAGGCAATCAGGTAGCATACCAAGTTCTGCTAACCCCAGAGCAGCCACGGACTTATCCAGAAGCCGCAGGGTTGCTGTCTCACCCCAGACAGTGGGAGCGGTGGCGACTCTGATGTCTATCTGTCGCCCTTTAGCCTCGGTGGAGAATTGACCATCTTGAGGGCGAAAATGGTCAGCAATATTCATTTGAGCCAGGATTTTAATGCGTGAAACGAGTGCCCGATGTACATTTGACGGTAAAGACATCGTATCTTGAAGAGTGCCATCTATGCGGTAGCGTATTCGCAGTTTATCTTCTTCTGGCTCAATATGAATGTCAGACGCGCGGGCTTTGACTGCCTCTTCAACTATAAGGTTGAGAGCCTGAACCAGAGGGGTATTTGTAACAGCACTGACGGCAAGCTTCTCATCAGTTTCTTCAGCCGGGATGGAGATGCTAGAAACTTGCCTTTCAATTTCGCCATAGGCTTTATAATTGAAGTCAATAGCATCCCTGATTTCCTGGGCGGTGGCAGCTACAGGCTTAATCCTCATTCGGCTCTGGGCAGAAAGGGTTTCCAGGGCGAAGATATCAGTCGGGTCCGCCATAGCCACTTCCAGAGTCTTACCGGATATAGTCAGGGGTATAGCATTATACCTTCTGGCCATCACCTCGGGAATCAATTGTAATGCCTCAGGCTGGGGCATCTGCCTGAGTAGCTTGGCACGGGCCCTGTCCGACTTAACTGGCTTCCCGGCTGGCTGGACAGGCAACTCTTCAGTCTCAGGTTTAGGCAAATGTTTAGAAACTGGTTTTTGACCCCACTTAAGGGCTTTTATCTGCTGATGCTGGGCAAATTGCTGTGCCTCGGGGCTAAGATCCACTGATACCACAATGACCTTCTCATCAACGCCAACCTCATAGGCTTTAGTATCAAATAACATTACCTGCTCCAGGCTCACCTCTTTCTCCCCCTTCAGGAAATCTATACCCAGCTTGTGCTCAACCTGACCGCTTTCACTGTGAGCCAGTATATCAAGGGTGTATTCAATTCCTGACCGGCCTTTAATTTTGGCCTTTTCTTTTACTTCATAGCCCCGGTTGGTTAAAGATTTGACCAGTTCCTCCTTTGTCTCAAACGTGACTGGCTCTTCGGACTTAACTGGGTGTGCGGGTTTCACAGTTAATAGTCGCTCAATTTGCTCTCCATCAATAACCTTTATTCGCTGTTTGCTAGCCAGCTGTTTCGTCTCCTGATTAAGGTCAGGGATAGCAATAAGAATCCTATCGAGGATGCCGCAATCATAGGCTTTGTTGGCAAGGCTGAAAATAGTGTCTACTTCCGTCTCCTTATCACCACCAACGGCAATGCCGATAGCAATAGTGTAGGTAGTAAAACCATCATCTCTTTGAGCCAGCATATCAAAGGTATGCTCAATTCCTGACTTCCCGGAGAGCTTGGCTCCCTCGGTTACTTCATACCCCTGCCGCGCCAGATACTCTCTAATCTGTGTCCTTAGCCGTGGACTAATTTTTGTTTGAGGCATCTTAATCATTCACCTTCGCGATTCGGATAAAATGCAATTCTCCCCTCGGCTCAAGTCTAAGTTATTAACCTAAGCTAACCAGGGCACAACAACCTACTTTGCCCGAATCTGAATACAATTTAACATATTCGACTAGTTTGTCAATAGAACTTTTGGGGGATATCCCTTCGGGCAGAAGTCAGTAGTCAGAAATCAGAAGGCAGGAGGCTAACTCTCGGTAGATAAGGAAACTGAAAGCTGACTGCTGATGGCTGAATGTTTATGCTTGGGATTTATACCTTTGCAAGGGGGTGTCTGGCAGTGACTTTTGTGTCACTGTTTCTGTAAATCAATATAATTGCCTATAAAGTGGCATTCAAATTTCATCAAACTCCTCTGCCCCCCTTCTTGTTTTGACTTCCGGTGAAATCCAGCCGCTGTGGAGGGCCAGAGTAACTGCATGGGCTCTATCATTAGCATTTAGCTTACGAAGGATAGCGCTGACATGATTCTTAATTGTTTGTTCACTGATTGACAGGATACGAGCGATTTCTTTATTTGTGTTGCCCTCAGCAATGTAGGTCAGAATCTGCGTTTCCCTTTTGGTAAGAGGAGCAGTTACGCCTGCCATAGTGCTCGTAAAACCGTGAAATTGGTTTAATACCTGCTTGGCAACTCTGGGTCTAGTCATCAAGCTTTCATTTATGGGGTATTCACCACTGTGGGCTCGTCTTATGGTATTAGCCAGCTCGTCGGCAGTAGCTTTCTTACTCAAGCAACCTGCGGCTGCAGTCTTAATAACTTCAAAAAGCTCTTCATCATTGGGGTCAGGGCTTAGCACTATTACTTTAGTGTTGGGATAGTATTGGGCAATTTTTCTACCCAGTTCAATTCCACTGAGGCTAGTCAAGTCAGAGCCGAGTAAAACAACATCAGGGAGATTAGCTTCAATTAACTCCAGTGCATTCTGAGCTGGGTCGCATTCCAATACCTCCAGGTCAGGTTGTCGAGACAGTGCCTGAC
>DATBWO010000163.1:0-7452 GCA_036514775.1 Dehalococcoidia bacterium
GGAAAATCGAAGATGAAACCCAACAATTTCGTGGGCGACATCCCATTCATGCCAGTCACTGTTTCAGAATATCGCGACCTCACTCCACTGATGATCAGTCGGAATAGAGAACTGTGGACACAATGCCGGTGTCTCGTATCAGGTATCCAATGGACAAGAGCCGCCGAACAGATCAGGACTAAAGTATTGGAACAACTGGTACAAATAGGTGATTGACGCTTTCCTAAACGTGGCTCATAATAGGGTATACCTGAATAGTTTCAGAGGCAAGGTTTGCCGAGTGGTCGGTATTAGTAGAAATACCCCCTTCAGGTGAATAAAAGAATGGATATTTTCCGAAGTCGAGTAACCGGGGCTGGAGACTATTCACCGCAACTCAGATGGAGACCATTAGAACGAAGACCAGCCATGTTATTGCGATAAATCGGAGAAGCTAAAAGGGTGGACACATGAGATTAGCGGTTAAAGAAACGGAGACAAAAGACTTATTCGAGACTCTGGCCAACAAATCACCAGTTGGGCTTTGCATCATACAGGATGGAAAGTTTTGCTATACCAACCCCACCTTCCAGCATAACACCGGCTACAGGGAAGATGAATTGCTGGGCAGGGATTCTCTAGAGCTTATCGTTCCCGAAGACAGGAAGATGGTCAGAGAAAATGCTATAAAGATGCTGAAGGGAGAACTCGCCTCGCCAGACCAATTCAGAGTGATTCACAAGGACGGCGGCATTCACTGGGTAGTGAAGTCAGTTTCCTCCGTCCAGTACCATGGGAGACGGGCAACTATGGGGACCTTCGTAGACATCACCGAGCGCAAGCAGATGGAGGAAACGCTTCAATACGAGAAGAATAAGCTGCAATCACTAATAGGTGCCATAGAGGATAGCGTCAGCATACAGGATAGGGACTACAACATTATTTTTCAAAATGAGCCGTCGAAGATAAGTTCTGGCGGTGACCACACGGGGGAGAAGTGCTACCGGGTCTTTGAAGGCAAGGAAAAAGTATGTAAAGACTGCCCGGTAGAAAAGGCATTTAAGGATGGTAAGTCACACACCTCGGAGAGGCAGCGGCTACTGCCCTCGGGGGAGCTCTCCTTCTGGGAGAATACGGCTAATCCCATCAAGAACGCCAAGGGAGAGGTTGTTAGCTGTCTTGAGGTTGGCCGGAATATTACCGAGCGCAAGGGGGTGGAGAAGAAACTACGGGAAAGCGAGGAGAAGTACAGAACAATCCTTGAAAATGTCAGCGAGGTAATTATCCGTGTGGATAGATACGGCAAGATTGTTGATATGAACGGAAGGGCAGAGGAATGCTTTGGCTATAAACCAGAGGAAGTAATCGGTAAGAATTTTGCCAAGATTGGCGTTTTCAGCCTAAAGGAACTGCCCAAGATAGTCAAGCTCTTCGGCGAGACAGTTAGAGGTAAGCGTGCCCCAATCGCGATAGAACTAGAAGCCAAACGCAAGGACGGCAGTCCTATTCTTATCGAAGTGCATTCTAAACTAGTTAAGAAGAATGGCAAAGCAGAAGGCTTTGTTGCCATTGTCCGCGACATCACCGAGCGCAAGCAGGCAGAAGAAGAATTAAAGCTGAGGGCACAAATTCTAGATAGCGCTACCGATGCCATTTTTGTGCACGATAACGATGACCATTTCATCTACGTAAATGAGGCGGCTTGCCGAATCCACGGCTACACCCGGGAAGAATTTTCGAAGATGAAGCTCCCTCAACTAATTGACCCGAAGCGCTCCCGTTCCCTTGCTTTAGATAGGCAGATAATGCTGGAGAAAGGCGACCTCGTAGTTGAGTCAGCCCACCTGCGCAAAGATGGCTCTTTACTGCCATTCGAGATACATGCCCGCCCCCTTGGATCGGGCAAGAGAAAGCTATTCCTCACCGTGGCTCGTGATATCACCGAGCGCAAGCGGATGGAGGAAGCGCTGCGGGGTTCGGAAGAAAAGTTACGGAAAATGTTTGAGTCAGTCACCGATGGGATATCGGTTATTGATTTGAAGGGTATCATCACCGAGGTAAACCAAAGGGCGGTGGAGATGCATGGCTTCAGTTCCAAGGACGAACTTCGAGGGAAAAGCGCCTTTGATATGGTTGCTCCCCGCGACCACAAGAAAATAGCAGCCGAGATGAAGAAAGCTATAAAACAGGGAGCAATTAGAGGCGTCGAATACACCCTGCTCAGGGCAGATGGTTCTGAGTTTCCCGGTGAGTTAAGTACCAGTGTGCTGAAGGATGCTTCGGACAATGTGGTTGGTCACATCACCATTGTCAGAGACATTACCGAGCGCAAGCGAGCGGAGGAAGAACGAGAAGTCCTGCTCCAAGACATAACGGAGAGCAACCGAAAGC
The DNA here is from genome assembly GCA_036514775.1 of Dehalococcoidia bacterium. GTDB lineage: Bacteria > Chloroflexota > Dehalococcoidia > GIF9 > AB-539-J10 > RBG-13-51-36. Next base: position 2,371 of record DATBWO010000163.1, read on the forward strand.
TGGAGGGGGCTAACAAAGAACTTCAGGATTTTGCCTACGTTGCCTCCCATGACCTGCGGGAACCGCTGCGCAAGATTTCGTCCTTCGGCACACTCCTTCAGGATTCACTGAAGGGAAAACTGGATGAGGACCAGCAGGAAAACTTTGAGTTTATGATAGCCGGTGCTCGGCGGATGCAGGATATGATAGACGCTCTGCTTACCTATGCTCGGCTTACCACTAGAGCTAAGCCTCCCGAACAGGTGGATTTGAATAAGGTAATAGAGGACTTAAAGAAGTTGGAACTGGCAACTTTGCTGGATGAAATGCGAGGGATCATCCATGTTCCAAAGCCACTGCCGCCAGTTCAGGCCGACCCGTCTCAGATGCACCAACTCTTCCAGAACCTGATTGGGAACGGACTAAAGTTCCATAAGGAAGGAATACCACCGGAGATAATCATTCGTGCCCATGGGGTAGAGAACAAGATGATTCGAATAGAGGTGGAGGATAATGGAATAGGTATTGATGAGAAATACCATGAACAATTATTCGTCATGTTTAAACGCTTGCATCCCCGGGAACAATATGAGGGAACTGGGATTGGGCTGGCCGTTTGCAAAAAAATCGTAGAGCGCCACGGGGGCAACATTGGAGTAAAGTCAACTCCTGGCAAAGGGTCAACATTCTGGTTCACGCTGCCCAGAGGAAGCTACCTAAAAGAGGACTAAGGAAAGGAAGTGAATGATGGAAGAATTAACACCGCTGGTCATATTACTGGTGGAAGATGACCTAGCAGACCAGAAGTTAATTAAGATCTCTCTGAGAAACGAAAAAATTGCCAATGAACTTTACACTGTACAGACTGGTGAAGAGGGGATGGATTTTTTGTACCACCGTGGGAAGTACAGCGCTGGAACTCCTCAGCCTGACTTGATTCTACTGGATTTGAATATGCCCGGAATGGGAGGAAAGGAATTTCTGAGGCGGATTAAAGAGGACGAAAGTGTGAAACAGATTCCCGTAGTTATCCTGACAACTTCGGATGCGGAGAGGGACATTATAGACAGTTATAAACTGCAAGCCAGCGGATATGTGCATAAACCGGTGACCCTGGGGGAATTTAAGGAAGGTATGAAGAAACTTGAGGAATACTGGTTTGTGCTCTGCAAACGAATACCCAAGGAGTGCTAATGATTCAGGAAATAAAACAGCCACTGCTTAAAATACTCGTCTGCGACGATGACCCGGCAGACCGCAAACTGGTTCGAACTTACTTACAGCAAGTAACTGGCAGGGAAGTGGTGCTGCTAGAGGCCAGCCAGACAGAGGAAATCCAGAACGCTCTGGATAAAGGTAGAATTGACCTGGTCTTGATGGATAATCAGATGCCAGGGAAATCGGGGATGGAGTGGCTTGCCGAAATCGCAAAAAAACAACTTGCTCCCGTAGTCATGTTGACCGGGTCCGGAACTGAAGAAATCGCGGTGCAGGCCCTTCAAGAAGGAGCACTTGGTTACCTGTCAAAGGATAGCCTATCCCAGGAGAAACTGGTGAACACCATTGATGCTACGCTGGATAAATGGACCCGGCTACAGCAAGCTAGTGCCAACAAGGAAGAACTGGAAAGACTGGCGAATTTTGATTCGCTGACCGGATTGCACAATCGACAAGCAATTTTAGGCAAGCTGGGTGAGTTAATCAATCGTGCCAAGCGATACAAGGAGAATTTCAGCCTGAGCATGCTGGACATCGACCATTTCAAGAGGGTCAATGACCGCTACGGACACCTCACCGGAGACGGGGTTTTAGAGAAGATTGCCGCTTTAATTCGTCAAAATATCCGGGATACAGATATAGCGGGACGATATGGAGGGGAGGAGTTTATCATTATTTTGCCCCAAGCCAATTTGCCTTCCGCTCGGGTTGTAGCTGAGCGAATTCGAAATATAATTGAGAACACTGAGATGAAAGACTCTGCCGGGAATGTATTTGCTATAACCGTGAGTCAGGGGCTATCCGGATGGGAACGGGGTGAAGATGCCCACTCTCTTATTTCTCGCGCTGACGAGGCTCTCTACAAGGCTAAAGCAAATGGGCGAAACCGAGTGGAAATTTCGCCAGGCTCAAGATTAAAAGCAAAAATTTAAAAGCCCAGAAGGATTTCCGGAAATCAATAGGGGAAAATCACTCAAGAGTCCGGCCCCGCGAGTTATGGCCAAATCGCAAGAAATCCTTAACGTGGTGTTGAAAGTCACCGTTTACTTGGGAAGCATTAAATCAATAGGAGGTTTCATCTCAGTGAAACGGGGCAACTTCCTACTCAGATCTTCTGAAGACAAAACCGATATCTCGCTTGCGTTCTGCTATTGGTCAAAGCTATAATGAGCCAGAAATCAACAAAAAGTTCGGTTTTCCCTGGCTTCAGATTCCACACGCCCCTCAATTCCCTTGACAATGTGGGGGGTGATATAGTACAAGTTATGATTCAAATAAAGCTTAAGAAATTAGCGCCAGAAAGGGGGCGACAAAATGAGTGAGAACGAAACCTTTGAACAGCTAAAAAAGTTAATCGTGGAACTGTTGGAGGTTGATGAATCAGAAGTGGTCCCCAAGGCATCATTTGCCGATGACTTTAATGCTGATAGCCTGGACTTTATCGAATTGATTACTGCGGTGGAAGATACCTTCAAAATCGAAATCCCCGATGAGGACGCGGAAAATTTACAAACTGTTCAAGACGCAATCGACTACATCGAATCAAAAATCTAGAAGATAGCTATTGCTAGAATAAGCACTCATGCCTTTCTTTACTACTTGTGATGGGGCGACAGTGGTGAAAAATTAGATTAGGAAGCTTTTTGGGGCGGGAGAATAATCGTTGGACAAGAATGAGCAGGACATTTAGAAGAAGTGTAGTAATTACTGGGCTGGGTGCTGTTACCCCCTTAGCTACGGCTGTTGAAGAATCCTGGCGAAAGCTATGCCAGGGCAAATCAGGAGTGGCCAAAATCACCAGGTTTGACTCTTCCGGTTCTAAGGTTCAGATTGCTGCCGAGATTAAGGATTTTCATCCTGAAGATTTCCTGGATAAGAAAAAAATTAGAAGGACAGACCCCTTCATCCAGTATGCGCTAGCGGCTACTCGCATGGCAATAGATGATTCTAGATTGACTATAGATGGAAATAACGCCAGTAGGGTAGGAGTAGTGCTAGGCTCATGCGTTGGCGGCATGACTACATATGAAAAGAACCTTTTCGCTCTTCTCGATGAGGGGGCAGAGAGGGTTTCCCCTTTCTTTATTCCTGGATTTATAGCCAATATGGCGGCAGGAGAGATCTCCATGGCTTTTGGCGCCAGGGGACCGAGCAAGTGTGTGATTACTGCCTGTGCTACCGGCAGCAATTGTATTGGTGATGCTTTCAGGCTCATTCAATATGACGAAGCAGATGCCATGATTGCCGGAGGAAGCGAGGCCTATATTCTTCCCGTGGGCATTGCGGGATTCGATAAGATGAGAGCCCTATCTCGCAGGAATAATGAGCCCGAGAAGGCGAGCCGCCCCTTTGATAAAGACCGTGACGGTTTTGTAATCGGAGAAGGTGCGGGGGTTGTTATTTTAGAGGAAATGGAGTCGGCTATGCGAAGAGGGGCTAAAATATATGCTGAGCTTGCCGGCTACGGCTACAACATCGATGGCGTTCATATAACCGAGCCTGACTGGGAAAACCAAGCACGGTGTCTTATGCTGGCTTTGAATGACGCCGCTATCTCACCTAGCGATGTTGATTATATTAATGCCCATGGAACATCTACCGTTCTCAATGATGTATCTGAGACCAAAGCTATAAAGGCAGCCTTAGGAGAACACAGCAAAAAGGTGCCTATAAGCTCCAATAAATCTATGATTGGGCATTTATTGGGGGCAGCAGGTGTAGTAGAAGCTATTTTCACCGTTCTTACGATGAGGGATGGTATCATACCGCCTACTATAAATTATGAGACTCCGGACCCTGAATGCGACTTAGATTATGTCCCTAACATCGCTAGAAAGGCGCAGGTAAACATAGCTCTCTCCAACTCCTTTGGCTTCGGTGGAGTCAACGCCACCCTTGTCCTTAAGAAGTTTAAGGAATAGTAATTCCCAAAACGTCGTGTAGCTTATCCCACAACGCCGCCTCACTACTGAATGCGCCAATTTGTACGTACTGAACTAAACCTTCGCTATCGACGAATAATGTAAATGGAATAGACCCTCGTGGGTTATTGTAATTCTGGCAGTAGTTCACGAAAACTCCTCCATTTTCATCCAGGGCGACTATCATGGTTGGTTCATAGTCGCCGAAGAAGTTTTGCACACTTGCAGCATTATCAACTATATTAACGGCTATGACTTTTATCTCTTCCCCACTTTGTTGGGCTACATTCTCGAGGTAGGGCAGTTGTTTCCTGCACCAGTAACACGAAATAGACCAGAAATTAAGCACTACCGGCGTCCCTTCTAGCTCAGACAGGGTTATGTTAGCCCCTGTCAAGGTAGGCAATGTGAAGTCCGGCGCCTTAGTACCTGACGGACTGGAGGAATCACAACTAAGAGCGATTGCCACTAGAGCAAGAACCGCGATAATCAGAGTTATCCGTATTAATTTTTTTGACATTCTACTGGCCATATTAGTAACCCCCTGGCATAAGCCCGCCGAGATACTCCAGGTAACCGGTCAACATCAGAATTCCTACGCTGATAAGCAGTACCGCCGCTACTATGGAAGTAACGAAAGCATGGCGGCTAAGCCATCTGATGTATCGGGAGGCTGCCCCCAACGCCAGACCCACGGCGATGAAAGGTAATCCCAGCCCTAAGCAATAAGCAAGTAACAGATAAACTCCCTGCCACGCTGTTTGCGAATTAGCGGCCAGGGTTAGTATGCCCCCCAGAATCGGGCCGACACAGGGAATCCAGCCCAGGGAGAATATTACCCCTATTAACAGAGACCTCAGATAGCCTGTACCTTTAGCTCTGGCAAAGTCAAGGCGTTTCTCATAATTGAGCCAGGGTACTTTAGTAGCAGCTATTAGGAATATACCAAACGCGATTAATAGAG
>DATBWO010000164.1:0-13856 GCA_036514775.1 Dehalococcoidia bacterium
CTCCTTGTAGCACCTGGGAATATCCTTATGACCCGCTGGGAAAGCTCGGGTAGCTCCTTTGCGGTGAACGCAAACCTTAAGCTTGCGACCATCTATCGTATGTTCTTCTATTTTGGCTATATTATGGGCAACATCATAAATCTGTCTCATGCCCAGTTTCTCGGCACTCTTACCGAAAACTTTGGAAAAGCTTTCTCTAGCCCAGTGGGCAATACACTGCCGGTTAACCCAAGCATAGTTAGCAGCACATGCCATGGCAGCTAGATAATCCTGGCCTTCCGGTGACTCTATAGGAGCACAGGCAAGTTGCCGGTCAGGGAGCTTTATTCCGTACTTTGATACCGCCTGTTCCATGACCCTCAGATGGTCAGTACACACTTGGTGACCAAAGCCACGCGAGCCAGTGTGAATTAAGACTAATACCTGTCCTTTCTCAGTGATGCCCATAATGCTAGCTATGTGGGGGTCAAATATCTCCTTCACCACTTGAATCTCCAGAAAATGATTTCCTGAGCCTAATGTGCCGGCTTGAGGCATGCCTCTCTTCAATGCCTTATCGCTTACCTTACCAGGATCAGCACCAGCGAGACATCCACCCTCTTCAGTAACATCCAAGTCCTCCTCGGCACCCATGCCACGCTTCACTGCCCAGCGAGCTCCCTCAACCATTAATTGGTTCATCTCTTTTTGACTCACCTTTATTTTTCCCTCGGAGCCAAGCCCCGATGGTATATTATGGAATAGTTCATTAATCAACTGGCTAATTCGAGACCGTACTTCAGCTTCGCTGAGACTGGTACGCAATAACCTTACGCCACAATTAATATCATAGCCTACGCCCCCTGGGGAAACTACGCCATCTTTAATATCCATTGCCGCCACTCCGCCTATAGCAAAGCCATAGCCCCAGTGGATGTCCGGCATGGCCAGGGAATAACCTATTATGCCGGGGAGAAAGGCAACGTTGGCGACTTGCTCAGGCGTTTGCTCCTCACATATGGAGTCCAGCATTTCCTTGCTGGCATAGAGCAAACCGGGAACCCTCATGCCAGTCTTATAGGTCTCGGGAATCTTCCAGCGATAATCGTCTATCTTAATAAGTTGTCCTTGCCATTGCGCCATATCCTTAGCTCCTAGATATCAAAGATTATCTGTGCCTTGCAACCAACACCATTTTTGTCTAACTTTAGCATATGATATGTGGCTGCTTTTACCCCCACCTTTATCTTATGCTTCATCGGGTCAAACTTTTCCCCATAGCAGGTAGCTTTGAGCTGATTGTGAGTCAAACTTCCGATATCGAATCGGTTGAATAGAATATGTTTGACATCAAAGAGGTAAATTAGCTCATTAAGCCATTCGACGAGCAAGCTATCTCTGCCTTCGCTGCTTACTTCCAAATCGAGGTGCAATTTCTCCTCCACGCTTTCGGGCTCAGTGATCAAACTGAACAAAGCCAGAGCAGCGTTGGAAAAAAGCTCCTTGATATCAGTCCCGTAGGCGATGATACCCACGTCAGCAGTATGGTCAATTATTTCAAAAGCCCTTTTCATTCTTCTAATGTCCATTATACAAAAATAACAGCGACATCTCCATTTGCGCTTGTTATTTTTGCACTTCACTCGGGCTGTTGTTACAATCTATGCTGAGGGCAGTAAAGGGAACATCTTACCCGTAGAGCCATGCGATTTGGCAAATTATAAATTACCTTGTATTATTAGAGGGACAATGGGCAGCTATCTGTGTCAAACTTGACTTCTCCTCGTGGAAAGTTATATGGTTCTAGCAATGCAAGGAATAAATACTAAAGGCAAAGCGAACCTACAACTCGCAGCCCACTATAAGGAATTTATCCGTGAGAGGTAGATACTAATGCCCTCCCAGCACTGTATGGAATGTGCTCTATCTTTGGCTAGGTTGGCCGTGGGATATACCAGTCCTAACCCAGCAGTTGGGACAGTAGTTGTTAAAGACGGACTTATTGTTGGTATGGGATATACTCAACCTGCTGGCTCAGAGCATGCTGAGGTTATGGCACTTCGTCAGGCTGGTGATAAAGCTAAAGGTGCTACCATGTATATTACCCTGGAACCTTGCTCTCATTATGGACGTACTCCACCTTGCACTCAAGCTATAATCGCCGCTGGTATTTCCGAAGTCTACATAGCCTTGCTCGATCCTAACCCGGTGGTTTCAGGGCATGGAGTAGGCAGGTTAAATGAAGAAGGCATCAAGACCCATATAGGTATGTGTCAGCAAGAAGCTTACGAAATAAACGAGGCCTATATTAAGCACATTACCGTGGGTTTACCATTTATCATTGCCAAATTCGCCATGAGTCTTGATGGCAAGATTGCTACTAAAGCCGGTGATTCTAAATGGATAACCAAAGAAGAAGCAAGAAAGTATGTACATGGCTTGCGCTATACTGTCGATGCCATCATGGTAGGAGCGAATACTGTCATTCTAGATAATCCTTATCTCACTGCCAGAGGTTGTGGGGGCAAGGGAGGGATAAAAAAAGCACAGCCGATACGTTTGGTTGTTGATAGTAAGGGAAGAGTACCATTGAACGCTCATATTTTTGAGCCGCCAGGTGAGGTTTTGCTCGCTGTAGCAGCACCTTTCGACTCTGCAAAGAAGGAAAAATTTGTAGAAATGGGTGCCGAAGTAGTGGAATTACCAGCCAGAGAAGACTTGGTAGATATCATGGAGTTATTAAAGTTGTTGGGGAGGCGAGAGATTGTCACTGTCCTGGTGGAAGGAGGTGGTAAGCTTCTCGGTTCACTTTTCGACCATCACTTAGTGGATAAAGTATTGGCTTTTATTTCACCAATCATTATTGGCGGCCGTGAGGCTATAAGTGTGGGAGGGGATGGGGTTGACAGTATAACTAAGGCTCTGCACCTTAGTCGGATTGACATCAGGAATTTCGGCGATGATATATTAGTTAGTGGATACGTGGATAAACAATTACTGCAAGAGGCATAGGTTTCAGGTAAGTAGTATGTTCACAGGTATAGTTGAGGAGATTGGCATAGTCAAGAAAACAAGCCGAGACTGCTTGACCTTCGAAGCCTGTAAGGTTATTGAAGGAACAAAAGTAGGCGATAGCATAGCTGTTAATGGTGTTTGCTTGACTGTTGTTTCTTTGGAAAATCATGGCTTCAGTGTTAATGTTATGCCTGAGACGTTACGTTGCACTAATCTCGGCAGCCTTCATTATAATGACCAAGTAAATTTAGAAAGGGCGTTAGTCTTCGGGGGCCGCCTTGGCGGTCATTTAATATCGGGGCATGTCGATGATACGGGAGAAGTAATGGATGTAACTAGCGAAGAAACCGCACATATTATGAGAATTTCAGCACCAGCTAAACTAATGCCTTATATGGTAGATAAAGGCTTTATCGCTGTTGATGGTGTTAGTCTCACCATTGTAGACTCTGAGGATTTCTCTTTTGTTGTATCTTTGGTAGCCTACACTATGGAATATACTACGTTAGGAAGGAAGAGACCTGGCGACGTAGTCAATTTAGAAGCAGACATCATAGCTAAATATGTGTCCCGACTTGTCGGGATTAAGGAGCGAAAAAGGCAAAGTTTAAACCTCGAGTTCCTTAGGGAATATGGATTTATAGAGGGAACAGATGCGGGCTAGCATTTCGGAAGCAATTGAAGATATAAGGGCAGGCAAGTTTATCGTTCTCGTTGATGACGAGTCACGCGAAAATGAAGGGGATTTGGCCATGGCTGCCGAGAAGGTTACTCCTGAAGCGATAAATTTTATGGCTAAACATGGTCGGGGATTGATTTGCTTGCCTATTACCGGCCAAAGGCTCGACGAATTAGGGATACCACTGATGGTTACCAATAACACCTCGCGCTACTCTACTGCCTTCACGGTTTCTATTGAGGCAAAGAATAAAGTTACCACCGGCATCTCTGCCTTTGATAGAGCCCAGACTATAAAAACGGTGCTTGATCCTAATACCAAGGCAGGTGACTTGGCTCAGCCAGGGCATATATTCCCTATTCGAGCCAAGGAAGGTGGAGTGTTAGTAAGAGCAGGACACACCGAAGCTATCGTTGATCTGACTAGACTATCTGGACTTTATCCTGCTGGCGTCATATGTGAGATTATGGATGAAGATGGCACAATGGCCCGTCTGCCTCAGCTTGAGGCTATGGCTTCTAAGTTCGACTTAAAGATTGTAACTATAGTCGATTTGATTGCCTATCGTCTTCGTCATGAAAAACTGGTGCAAAGAGTCACTGAAGCTAAGCTGCCCACTAAGTATGGCGAATTTACAGTCGTGGCTTATAAAAGTGTTGTTGATGCCGCTGAACATGTTGCTCTAGTTAAAGGTGATATATCAAATGAAGAGCCAGTACTGGTACGTGTTCACAGTGAATGCCTGACTGGGGATGTCTTTGGTAGTTTGAGATGCGATTGTGGGGCACAGGTTGAGATGGCTTTACAAAGTATAGCCAAAGAAGATCGCGGTGTTTTTCTTTATATGAGACAGGAAGGGAGAGGAATCGGGTTTCACAACAAACTTTGCGCCTATGCTCTTCAAGATCAAGGGATGGATACTGTGGAGGCTAATATAGCTTTAGGTTTTGCTCCTGATTTGAGAGATTATGGGGTAGGTGCCCAGATTTTGGCTGACTTAGGTTTACATAATATTCGATTGCTGACTAATAACCCTAAGAAAGTAATTGGGCTGGAAAGCTATGGAATTAAGATAGTCGAAACTGTTCCCTTAATAGCCCCTTCTACCCCGTATAACATCCACTATTTAGAAACCAAGCAAAAGAAGTTAGGACATATTCTAGGTATAAAGGAGGGTAAGTAATGGCTAAGCATTATGAAGGTATCTTGATAGGAAAAGGTCTTAAGTTTGCCGTGGTTGTTTCGCGCTTTAATGAGTTAATAACCACGAAACTGCTTGAGGGAGCAAGGGACGCTTTGTTGCGCCACGGTGTCGCTGAGGGGGACATCGATATTGCCTGGACTCCAGGTTGTCTCGAAATCCCCCTTATAAGCAAAAAATTAGCACAGAGTAATAAATACGATGCTCTAGTATGCCTTGGCGCGGTGATTCGTGGCGGCACCCCTCATTCTGAGTATGTTGCTTCCGAGGTAAACAGGGGAATTGGCAGAGTGAGCTTGGATACGGGCTTACCGGTAATACAAGGCATAATCACAGCCGATACTTTGGAACAGGCTATCCAGAGAGCAGGGGCTAAAGAGGGTAATAAAGGCTTTGTTGCTGCGGTAAGTGCTATTGAAATGGCAAATCTGCTTAAGGCTATTCAGTGACTTTATAAACTGTGTCACCCCGCCTTACTCTATCGGGAACTTTCATGCCAATGAGGTCACCGGGCTTGCCCTTGGTGATGTCAACACGCTCGATCTGCATAGATTCTACAATCAATTCCATATCTGTAGTGCTGCCTTTGATATGGATTCTATCACCTATTTTCAATATGCCACTTAGCTCTATGCCAGCCACCACGGGCTTGGCAAAAAAATCCGTTACCTTACCAATCTCTACATCCGGCATTTCCAGACACCTCCCTTCTTAGATATAATGTACACCATTCGGGGTCAAAAATCAACACGTTGGAGGTGATACTGTAACATTCAGTTGACAGTAACCCACTCGGCAGAAGGGCTAATTGACACTAAAAATAAGATGTATTAATATTAAACTAGCAACTCAAAATACCAGCCAAGCCTGGGGCCATATGGATTTAGAAATCGAAGGTACGAAGAAAAGGATGACAGAATAATCGTTTCACAATTTTGCTTATTCTGAAAAGGTTAAGCTAATGTGAACCAAAAATATTTAGAAAGGAGATGATTTCATGCCACAGTCAATAGAGTATCAAAAAATGATGACAGAGATAGTGTACATTAATTTACCCGGTCCAAGCGAGCCCACCGACAGAATGACAGGTGGTGAGCTATTACATGGTTTTCTATCAGATTTGTATACGGCGTCAAACCCGGATACTAAGAGCTTTGTCATGACTTTGTGCAATAAGTGGAATGTGCGTTATGTGCAAGGGGGGGCGGCTTCTCATGACATTAGCAAAAAGAAGTAGCAGACTAGCAACGCAAAATACCAACTAAGCCCAGGATGGTACGGATTTAAGGGAAGAGGTTAAACTAATGTGAACCAAAAATATTCAGAAGGAAGGTGATTTCATGCCGCAGTCAATAGAGTATCAAAAAGTGATGACAGAGATAGTGTACATTAATTTGCCCGGTCCAAGCGAGCCCACCGACAGAATGACAGGTAGCGAGCTATTACATGGTTTTCTATCAGATTTGTATACGACGTCAAACCTGGATACTAAGAGCTTTGTCATGACTTTGTGCAATAAGTGGAATGTGCGTTACCGCTAACCGAAAGGCACAACCTGTTAGCTAAACGCAGGATTTGAAAATATCCGACATTTTAAGGATCACTGCTTTGTATTCTAGCACTTCTATTATAATCTCTTCTTGCTGTCAAAGTCCTATTTTTTAGTCCTTTCTCTTACTTGGCTATGTTGCTACCATTGAGTATAATTGAAAAAGAAATTGCCAAAATTCAGAGCCCTCTGTTACCCATGTGGTCAGCCAGCACAATACCTTGACAAGTCGCCCTGCTAAGCTTATGATAGTAAGTCAAATAAATCTAATCGGAGGTAGTGTACCATGACTGAAAAAAAGGAAGAAAGAAAACCAGGGCAACCATATAGTCCGGAGGAGATACTTTCCTTCGACCGCATTAGGAGGGCTATGACAAGCCGGGTTTTGGATAGGATAGAAGAATTATGGCAGGGAAAACAGCCCATAAGTGTTGAGCAGGTGAATGAAGTAATAGCGAGTGAATGGCAGAGAGTGAAGGATGCGGTAAGGTCATCACCGGCAGCACGAGAAGCTTTCCGTAAGTATCTGGAACGCACCGTCTCCGAACAAATAGACAAGTTGATGAAACAGGATAAAACTGAGCTAGAATCATTAGGTGTTGTAGAGAAGGGCCTATAAATTGGCTTCACAAGATAAAGTTAGGTTAGGCAGACAGGTTAAGCAAGACCAAGACATAGAGCAGTTAATTAAGCGCCTCGATATGTTAGATGAGAGGCTCGATAATATGGACTCTATAGTGACATCACTTATAGAAAGGGTGATGGGAAGACCTCTTGTTATGGAAGTAACCTGCCCTAATTGTGGTCAAACTATACAGATCAATGTCACCAGTAGTGTAAGGCTGAGAGGCAAAGAATCGCCCTAGCATGCATCGTATTTTTATCAATGTTTAATTTCTAAGCCACTTAATGATAAGCAATCTTCTATTTCTACCATACTATCGGAGGTTTGTCCTGTTTAGCTATGTTTGCTACAATTATCAGATGGGCGGTTAGCTCAGTGGTTAGAGCGCTGCGTTGACATCGCAGAGGTCACTGGTTCAAGTCCAGTACCGCCCATTTTTTGATGAAATTATATTTGATTTCTATGTTTATAATGGCAAGTTCAAAATGAAATCAGAAAAAAGAGATGAGCAACTGGAGAGGATGCGCCACTCCGCATCTCATATCATGGCTGAGGCGGTACAATATCTTTTCCCCGAGACTAAATTTGGCATCGGACCAACTATCGAGAATGGCTTCTATTATGACTTTGAGCTGCCACGCCCATTAACACCGGAAGACTTGCCCGTAATTGAGAACAGGATGAAAGAGATTATCAGTCAGAATGTACCGTTTGCTACCAAGAAAATGAGTAAGGACGAAGCGCGTAAGCTTTTTGCTACCCAGCCTTACAAGTTGGAGCTTATCGACGAAATCGCCGATACTACTGTAACTATCTATAAACAAGGTTCTTTCACCGATTTATGTCGTGGTCCCCATCTAGCCTCTACGGGTGAAGTAAAAGCATTTAAACTTACCCATATAGCTGGAGCATACTGGCGCGGTGATGAAAAGCGACCTATGCTACAAAGAATTTATGGTGTGGCTTTTGAAAGCCAAGAGGAGCTTGACGACTATTTATCGTGGCAAGCTGAAGTCACTAAACGCGACCATAGAAAGCTGGGCAAAGAACTTGACCTCTTTAGTACTCACGAAGAAATCGGTCCTGGCTTAATTTGCTGGCATCCCAAAGGTGCCTTGATTCGACGAATCATCGAGGACTTCTGGAAGGCAGAGCATACCAAGCGAGGCTATGACATTGTTTATACTCCCCACATTGCCAAGCTAGATTTGTGGAAAACTAGCGGACATTGGGAATTCTATCGGGAGTATCTGTTCTCACCGATGGAAATTGAGGGGCAACAATATCTGCTGAGGCCCATGAATTGCTTGGGCCACATTTTGATTTACAAAAGCCAATTGCGCAGTTATCGTAATTTGCCTCTGAGATATGCCGAATTGGGCACAGTATATAGGTATGAGCGAACTGGTGTATTATATGGTCTTGCCCGAGTCAGGGGATTTACTCAAGATGATGCTCACATTTTTTGCCGACCCGATCAGGTTGAAGAGGAAGTACAAGAAGTTCTGAACTTGGCACAATTCATGATGTCTAGCTTTGGTTTTGCTGAGTATGAGTTGTTGTTATCAACGCGTCCTGAGAAATATGCTGGCACAGTTTCAATGTGGAAGGAGGCCACGGGATCTTTGAAACATGTTCTCGAGAAACTTGGCTTGCATTATGAAGTGGATCCTGGCGAGGGGGTTTTCTACGGACCTAAAATCGATATTAAACTCAAGGACGCTTTAGGGCATATTTGGCAAGGGCCTACCATCCAAGTCGATTTCAATTTGCCACAACGCTTTAATGTCTGTTATATTGGTGAAGATGGCTTGGAGCATAATGTGGTGATGATACATCGCACAGTTTTAGGTAGCATGGAGCGTTTTTTAGCTTGCCTAACAGAGCATTATGGTGGTGCCTTCCCGGTGTGGTTATCGCCGGTTCAAGCAATAATAATTCCCATAGCAGATCGCCATGTTGGCTATGCACATGAGATAGAGAGCGATTTTAAAAATGATGGTATCCGAGTCTGGGTTGACGACCGCTCTGAGAGGATGAATTTGAAAATAAGGGAAGCCCAACTGGAGAAAGTCCCGTATATGCTTATAGTTGGTGATAAAGAAATGACTTCATCCAGTGTGTCACTTCGCTTCAGGAGTGGTGAGAATCTGGGCTTAGAAACTCTGGTACAAGTTAAGAATAGAATAAAGGCCGCTACAGAGGCCAAATCTTGAATACTGTTCCAGGGGGTAGAAAGAGCATAGTTAAAGAATTATTCATCAATAATAGAATAAAAGCCAAAGAAGTTCGCCTTATAGGGGAAAATGGGGAACAGTTGGGCGTGGTGCCTCTCCAGAAAGCGTTGCAAACTGCTTATGAGCGTGGTCTCGATCTGGTGCAGGTAGCATCAACGGTGGCTCCGCCGGTATGCCGGATTCTTGATTATGGTAAATATAAGTATGAGCAAACTAAAAAAGAACGCAAGGCAAAGAGGAGCCAAAGAGTCGGCTTACTCAAGGAGGTCCGTTTAAGACCCAAGATAGAGGAGCATGACTTGCAGGCAAAAATTAAGACCACGAAGAAATTATTAGAGGAGGGTAACAAAGTAAAGTTAGTGCTAAGGTTTAGAGGACGCGAAGTGGTTTATCCCGAACTAGGTTGGAAGGTACTGCGTAAAGTAGCTGAATCTTCGAAGGAATTAGCCGTAGTAAGTAGCTCCGTTAATGACCAGAGGAGTATAACCTTGGTCTTATCCCCAGTTGCTCAAAAGAAATCTAAGGAGACAGGAACGAATGCCAAAACTTAAAACTCATAAAGGAGCAAAGAGTCGCTTTCATGTAACAGGTAGCGGCAAGCTTCTGCGCACTAAATGTGGCAAGAGCCATTTTAGACGAAAAAAGGCTACCAGAACTAAGCGCCTCTTTGATGAAATGATCATGACTTCTTCAGCGGATAAGAAGAGAGTGAGGAGGCTTTTACCCTACGAATAATATATTTGCTACCAAAGAGAAAAAGGAGAACGCCTAAAGGTTAAAGGAGGAAGAATTTGCCACGAGCTAGGAGTGGAAAAGTTACCCACAGACGACATAAGAAGGTGCTTGAATTAACTAAAGGGCATCGAGCTGCCAGGCACAAACTTTATATCATAGCTCACCAGTCCATGCTTCATGCCTTAGATTATTCCTATCGTCATCGGTGTGAGCGGAAAGGTGACTTCAGAAGGCTATGGATCGCCCGCATTAACGCTGCAGCACGGGCTAAAGGACTTACTTACAGTCAGTTTATAGTTGGGCTTAAAAAATCAAATGTAGAAATCAATCGCAAGATGTTAGCTGAGATGGCAGTCAAAGATCCTGAAGGTTTTGCTACATTAGTCTCCTCGGTAACTGAGGCTAACTCACCTCGCGTGTAGTGACGTTATGCCTGAAAATTCCAGGATTTTTGAACAGGGATAACATTGCGTGGCAGTTAATGCTGGAACGACTCAAAGACCTTCATGCACAAGCTATCGAGGAACTAAATAAAGTTGATAATCCTCGGGAGCTGGAGTTGTGGCGCGTTCGCCACCTGGGTAAGAAAAGCAGTTTAACTCAGGCTCTGCGTTCCTTGGCTGCCTTGCCTCTGGAAAAGCGACGCGAGGTGGGTGCCCAGGCTAACGAAATCAAGAGAGCTTTAGAGTCAAGCCTGGAAGAGAAGGGAAAATTACTCCAAGAAGCCCTTTTGACCTCTCCTCGGGAATCCCAAAGATTAGACATTACCTTGCCCGGTCGGCCTCTCCCGACAGGGCGACTCCACCCTACCACTCAAATACTTAAGGAAATTTGCGAAGTTTTCAAAAACATGGGCTTCCAGGTAGTTGAAGGACCTGACGTAGAGTGGGATTACTATAACTTTGAAGCCTTAAATATTCCTCAGCATCATCCAGCACGAGATACGTTTGCTACCTTATGGATAGATGCAGGCATGGGAGAGAAAGCGAGACTTTTGCGCACGCACACTTCCCCCATGCAGATTAGGTTGATGGAGAAGGAGCGTCCGCCAATAAGAGCCATAGTACCGGGACGAGCTTATAGATATGAAGCGACTGACGCTACTCATGAATCTATGTTTTATCAAGTTGAAGGTTTGGCTGTAGATAGGGGTATCACCCTGGCTGATTTAAAAGGCACTTTGTTTGACTTTTGCCGCTGTATTTTCGGTGAGGACAGGAAAGTGCGCTTCCGCTGCGATTACTTTCCTTTTGTGGAACCCGGGGTGGAGGTAGCCATCGGATGTTCGGTTTGCAATGGGGCTGGCTGCCGATTATGTAGCTACAGCGGCTGGATTGAAATACTAGGGGCAGGGATGGTGCATCCCGATGTCCTGACACGCGTCGATATTGACCCTGAGATTTATAGTGGTTTTGCCTTCGGCATGGGAGTTGAGCGTATACCTATGCTGCGCTATGGCATTGACGACATCCGCCTCTTTTATAGCAATGACCTCAGGTTTTTGAAGCAGTTCTAAATTTTAAGGTGGCAACATGAAAGTTTCCCTCAAATGGCTCAGAGATTATGTTGACATAAAAGTCACCCCTAAAGAACTGGCCGAAAGACTAACCATGGCTGGCCTGGAGGTCAAAGTCACCCAGACTATAGGTGGCACCTGGGATAAGGTAGTGATAGGGGAAGTAATAGCTTTAAATCCTCATCCCAATGCTGACCGCCTTAAGCTAGCCACAGTGGACCTCGGCACCGAGCAAGTCACCACGGTTTGTGGTGCCCTCAATATCGCACTTGGGCAGAGGGTGGCTTTTGCCCATATAGGAGCCCGGCTTATGGACCCTCACACTGGAGAAGCTGTAGTGCTAAAGCCGGCTAAAATTCGCGGCGTCGCTTCCGAGGGTATGGTCTGCTCAGAAAAGGAGCTAGGGATTTCCGAGAGTCACGAGGGCATTTTGGTATTGTCACCGGATGCACCCATAGGCACACCTCTCGGTGCTTATCTAGGCGACGTAATTTTGGACTTAGATGTAACACCCAACCGCCCGGATTGCTTATCTGTAATTGGTATTGCCCGAGAAATTGCTGCCTTAACCGGTGAACCGCTCCGCTTGCCTCAAATTCACTATGACGAAACGGAGAAGTCGATAGATGCCTTCGCCTCAGTCGACATAATCGCTCCAGACCTATGCCCCAGGTACTGTGCTAGCGTGGTTACCGGAATCAGGATAGCCCCCTCCCCAGACTGGCTCCAGCAGCGCCTGAATAACTGCGGAATGCGCCCCATTAACAACGTGGTTGACGTTACTAATTACGTGATGCTGGAATATGGTCAGCCCCTTCACGCCTTCGATTATCATAAGCTTAAGGGCCGACAAATTATCGTTCGCAGGGCCGGAAATGGTGAGACCATAACTACCCTCGATGGCTCAAAGCGCACTCTTAACCCAGACATCTTGGTTATTGCCGATAAAGAAAGGGCCGTCGCTGTTGCTGGAATCATGGGTGGTCTGGATTGCGAGGTTACGGACAAAACTGACGCTATCCTCCTGGAGTCAGCGAATTTTAACCAGGCTACCATTCGTCGAGGCTGTAGCCATCTTCAATTCCAAAGCGAGGCCTCCATTCGCTTTGACAAAGGGCTTAATAGCGAGTTTCCGCTACTGCCACTGAAACGAGCCACTCAACTGCTAGTGGAGCTAGCCGGTGGCAGAGCAGCCAAAGGCATAATTGATGTTTATCCCGGGAAATCAGAACCAAAACTCATATCACTGACCACCCGGGAAGTGAAGCACCTTGCAGGCTTGAAGGTTAATGGTGATGAAATTATTAAGGTATTAAAAACCCTGAGCTTTGAGTGCCAGGAGGGCAATTCAGGCTCGCAGATTTCGGTGTCTGTGCCTTATTGGCGCAGCGACATTAAATGCTCTGCTGACCTCGTGGAGGAGGTAGTTCGCATCATTGGTTATGAAAAAATCCCACTTACCAGGCTTGGCTCTCCTTTACCTCCACAAAAATCAAAATTGTCACCAGAAGCTAAACAAAGCGACCTCAAGGATAAGTTGCGCGATATCCTGACTGGTTTTGGCTTTCAAGAGATATTAACTTATTCCTTAGTCAGTCTGGAAAAGCTGCAAAAGCTTTCTCCAAAGCTGGAGTTGAAAGTCCCACCGTTAAAGGTGGCTAACCCTATGACCAGGGAACAAGAATACCTGCGTACCAGCTTGCGGGCTGGTCTGCTGGCCACGTTGGCACATAACCAAAAGTTTGAGCAAGCCGGCATCAGGCTCTTTGAAATTGGCAAAGTATTTTTGCCTCAGCACCATCACGTCATTGCGACCCTGAGTGAAACGAAGGGGAAGCAATCTCAAGAAGAAAGGGAGCTACCCCAGGAAAAAGAAATGCTCTGTGCTGTGCTCAGCGGCGCAAGGGCAGAATTATCCTGGCAAGCTGATAAAGAGCCGCTCGACTTCTTTGACGCCAAGGGGGTAGTGGAAAATATCCTGAACCAGTTGGGGCTGAAAGCGAGTTTTGGAAATAGCGATGACGAGACTCTATTTCCGGGAAGAGGGGCTAGCATAATTGTTGAAAATGACGGAATAGGCATTCTTGGTGAGCTACATCCTAAAGTGGCACAAGCCTTTGAGCTTTCTAACGCTATTTGCCTTATAGAAATTGACCTGGATAAAGCGTTGACCAAGATTACCGGGGTAAAGGCGTACCAATCTATCCCACGGTTTCCCAGCGTAACCCGGGACATCGCTTTAGTAATAGATGAGCAAGTGAGCTATGGAAGAGTGAAGAACATAATTCAAAGCTTTCCCCTAGTAACGCAGATAACTCTC
>DATBWO010000165.1:0-3874 GCA_036514775.1 Dehalococcoidia bacterium
CCCGCCGGTGTTCTACTTGACAGGTCCTGTTGGTATCGCCGCAGGTCTTCTCGGAAGCTGGTTAAGTCCCCTATTTTCTGGTCAATCTCACCGAGCTTCGCTTCCACCAATGAAAGTAACCGATGTTCCAGTGCATTACAACGCCGGTCGATGGCGTAATCAACAAGTTCTTTGATTTCAGCCAGAGTTAGACCAAGCATTTTTGCCCTTGTGATTAGCCGTAGCCGCTCAAGTTCATACTTTGAGTACAGCCTGTATCCGGACTCGCTTCTTCGCGGCTCCGGTATTAGCCCGACTTCCTCGTAGTACCTTATGGTTTTAGGATTAAGCCGGAGCTCACCCGCCAGTTCACCGATGGTCATGCCTGCTTTCATGTCTTGCCTTCCTCTCTGTTGCCTTTTCTATAGATACGATACACCTTCCAGTAACTGGAATGTCAAGACCTTTTGGCGAATTGTCCAAAATTCTTTAAGTGCTATTGACAATGCGAGATAAGACATGATATTCTATAATTATAGCATTATAGTAGTATCTATAATACCCTTTCATTCTTACAGGAGGTCAAAGTGGAAGACCAGATTTATGCCTATCATGCCGAGATGTGTAAGGTTTTTTCCCATCCTAAAAGACTTGAACTGATAAATATATTGCGGGATAAAGAGATGAGTGTCGGTGAGCTGTCGCAGAGGCTGGGGCTGGCCATCGGCAACCTGTCCCAGCACCTGGCCATGATGAGGCAGCGCCACATCCTGGCCTCCAGGAAGGAAGGGAACGTGGTCTACTACCGGATAGCCAACCCCCGTCTTCTCGACGCCTTTGACCTGCTGCGGGAAATCATGTTTGAACAAATCAGGCAGGATGCCGCCCTCATCCAGGATAGAACCAATTAATCGGGAGGTATCACAATGGTAATTATGAATAATGTCAATGTATCTGTGCTGGAGCAGGTGGCCAGCGAGGCCGAGGTTGATAAAGCCAAGGTCAGGCGGAATCAGAGGATTGAGGGAGAATGGCTTTGGGCGGCCGGCGGTCCACAATTCCGGGCCGAGGTAAGATTTGAGGGCGGGAATGTAGTCTTCGAGTCCGACCAGCCTAAAAATCTAGGCGGTGGGGGCACCCGGCCCGGCCCGCTGCACTACTGCTTCTTCGGCCTTGTCTCCTGCTACACGGCCACCTTTGCCGCCATGGCGGCTATGAAGGGAATAGAGCTGAAAATGCTCACCGCCAGGCTGGAGGGCAACCTGAATTTTTCCCGCGTCTTCGGCTTATCCCAGGAACCGGTCATGGAGGAGATACGTATCTACCTGAAGGTAGTAAGCGATGCTCCCAGGGAAAAGCTGGAGGAGGTGGAAAAGCTCGCCTCCGAGAGATGCCCGGCCGTCTTCGCTCTGACGGAAAAGGTACGCTTGAATACGGCTTTGGAGATTAATTAATGAAATTAGGCATCATTATCAACACTAGCGACCCGGAGACGGCCTGGAATGCGTTACGGCTGGGTAAAGAGGCGATGGCCGGCGGACATAAGGTTACCATTTTTCTCCTGGGAAGCGGCGTGGAAATAGAAAGTATAAAAAGTAAAACATACAACGTCAGCGAACTGATTAAAAATTTCGCTAAAGGCCAGGGAAGTCTTCTCGGTTGCGGTACTTGCCTGGGGCTAAGGCACCGGGAGCCCGGGGTGATTCTTAAGTCCACGATAACTGACCTGGTAAAGTTGATTGCCGATGCGGACAAAGTGGTGTCTTTCGGATAGAAACGGACCAGGTTGTATCACACATGAACTATTTAAAATAGAGATGTGAAAGGAGCCTGTAAATGAAGCTGGGTATCGTGATTAATACCAGTGATGCCGAGAAAGCCTGGAACGCTCTGCGCCTGGGTAACACGGCTCTAAAGGCCGGAAACGAGGTCAGTGTATTTCTTCTGGGTAGCGGCGTGGAGATAGAAAACATTAAGGATGAAACTTATGATGTCGGGGGGACTTTAACCGAATTTCTCAACGGAGATGGCAGGCTGCTAGCTTGCGGCACCTGCCTTAAGGCGAGGCAGCAGGAGGGAGGCGTCTGCCCCGTCTCTACCATGTCTGACCTGCTAGAGATGGTTTCCGATTCTGACAAATTGGTCACCTTCGGTTGAAGAAAAGGCGGATCAAGCAGCCAAGCCCGCTGGTGGGGAAGGTATTAGTCAATGCCCAAGAAGATGGCAATGGTAGACTATTATAAGTGCCGCCCGGAGCAATGTGATAGCGGCGTCTGTGCCGCGGTTTCGGCATGTCCTCGCAAGCTGCTCAAACAGGAAACGCTTTATCAGGCGCCGATGCCCAACCCGGCCCTCTGTCAGGGCTGTGCTAAGTGCGTCCTCGCCTGCCCGCTAAAAGCGATACAGTTGATATGAATCGCGGCGGATTCTATGAAATAGCAAAGAGGGACTATTATTAATAGCAGCATTTTAAAGGAGTTGAAGTAATGCCAATCCGGGAATATAAGTGTCAGAACCGGGGGAAACTGTTTGAGAAGCTGGTGTGCTCCGGGCTTCACATAAGAACCGCCAAACCTCACAAAAACTCCATCCTATCTTCACGCTTTCTTCATACTCCCCTGGTATCCTGAAGATAGAGAGCCAGAGCTCTCACAGCAAATTTAGGAGGAAGGAAAGTCATGGATAAAAACGTTAAGAAAGCACTAATAATCGGGGGTATCATCATAGCGGTAATCGTCATACTGTCTGTCGTCCCGGGACTTATCTGGGGAGGACAGGGATATGGCTACGGCATGATGGGTTCCGGCATGATGGGAGGTTATGGTACCATGTTTCTTATGCCTATTTTGTGGATAGCTGTTCTTGGGTTAATCATCTGGGCAGTGGCAGCGGCCATCCGTCCCGGCGAATCCAAGGGCTCGGATTCAGCAACGACATCTTCAGCGCTGGAAGTACTTAAAAAGAGATACGCCCGGGGCGAGATAAACAAAGAAGAGTATGAGGAGAAGAAAAAAGACCTTGCCTGAATAGGTTGTTTTGGTAGGGGTGTGGCATGAAAAAGAGAGCGCTACTACTCGTTTCTATTGTACTGGTGGTCTTATTGGGCTTGACAGCTTGCGTTCCATTCTTGGGACAGCCTGGCAGTGGCGGTATGATGGGCGGTCAAGGTGGTCAGGGTGGCATGATGGGTTCAGGAGGCATGATGGGAGGGGGCTGGGGTAACTCTAACCCTAATGCCAAGCCTGTTACCATGGAACTGGCTGCTGACGCGGTGCGTCGCTACCTGAACGCTTATCGCGGGAACTTGGCTCTGACCGAGGTCATGGAGTTCGCCCGGAATTTCTACGCTGAAGTCGAAGAAAAAGATACCGGTATTCATGCCACCGAGCTGCTTATTGATAAATATACCGGACAGGTTTACCCTGAATATGGACCCAACCTGATGTGGAACACCAAGTACGGGATGATGAGCAATATGATGGGCAATTCCTATAGCGGCCGACCTACCGCTGATATGCCTGTTACCCCCGAGCAGGCAAAGAATCTGGCCCAGAAGTGGCTGGAGGTTAATCTGCCCGGCGTTGGAGTGGCGGCGGCTGATATCTTCTATGGCTACTATACCCTGCATACCTTGCAGAACGGGCAGGTCGAAGGGATGCTTAGCGTCAACGGCTATACCGGGGCTGTCTGGTATCACAGCTGGCACGGCCCTTTTATCAAGATGGGAAAATTCGAGTAATTGCGAGACTAAGATGAGCAAACCCATTTACCTTGACTATAATGCTACCACCCCTATCGACCCGGCTGTCCGCGATGCCATGCTCCCCTACCTGGAGGAACACTTCGGCAATCCATCTTCCAGTTATATCTACGGACAGCGGGCCAAAGAGGCGGT
>DATBWO010000166.1:0-2716 GCA_036514775.1 Dehalococcoidia bacterium
GATTATTACGATCTAGACTTCTTCGTGCCCACGGAAGAGCTGCCTGAAGGCTGGGATAACACCTCGACGCTCTACGCGATAGACGCGTCGAACGGCAAAGTGAAGTGGACATTCAACATGCCTGCTAGATATCAGAGCGCAAGCTTAGCTGTAAGCGGAGGAGTAGTGTATGCGGTAGATCGCGCAGGTACTCTTTACGCCATTGACGCGCATAACGGCTACCCGTTAAAACGCATCAAGCTCGGCGGAGTAGGTCAGGCAGGAGTCTCGATAGGAGCTAACTCACGGGGAGAAATGATGCTGTTTGTTCCAGTAGGAAACATAGTGGCGGCGTTAGGTCTCCCTGAAAATGGCCGATAAAAGCAACGGTTGAGCGAGTGCAAATATCGTAGTGTTTAATTTTTCGCCGGCGAATAATTCGCCTCTTTTGATTTGACTATCTCCTTATTGAATGGTCAGGTTAAGATGTTGAGAAAATTACTTTAATGGGTTAGGTGCATCTTTCATAGATGTCTAACGGTGAGTCGAAGGGCGTTCGGAGACTGGGTACCAACACATACCGCCTAATTCTGTTTACAATACTCATCATCGTTTGGCAGATCATAAGCATGTCTCTAGGCCGCATGTTCCTTCCAACACCGTCAGGTGTGGCTACAGCAGCGGTTGAGCTCTTTGCAAACGGTACTATAATCGAGGCGACCCTAATTAGCCTAGCAACCTTCGCCACGGGTTACCTGCTCGCGGTGGCGCTGGCTATTCCGATGGGTTTGATGATGGGTGGGTTCAAGAAGGTAGGTGAAGCGCTGGATGTCTACATCAATGCGTTCAACGCAATGCCGCGCATCGCGCTTATTCCACTCATTATGATATGGTTTGGGCTGGATTTTCAGGCTAAGGTAGTAATTGTGCTCATATCCGCTTTTTTCCCCATAGTAATAAACACCTATACCGGTGTCTTGAATGTCGATAAGGATCTTCTGGAGGCCAGCAGATCATTCGGGGCAAAAGACAAGGATCTATTTCTGAGAATAATGCTACCGGCAAGTGTGCCGTTCCTTATGACGGGGTTGAGACTCGGTGTTGCAAGAGGCATTATGGGCATTATAATGGCCGAGTTTTTCATGACGGCCAAAGGGTTGGGCGGTCTAATCGTAACATATGGGAGCACCTTTCAGATGGAGAAGCTTTTCGTGGCAGTAACGGTTCTGACCGTAATAGGCGGAGTTCTAGCTGAGTCGGTGAAGCGTGTGGAGAAGCTTATTGCGCCTTGGAAGACAGGGACAATCCATCCCTAGTTAGTCAGTTGTTGGTTGGCTGGTAGTCGGCCGGCTTTCTTTGATTAGGGGTTGGATTTGGGGTTCCGTGTACATTTCAGGGATACTTTCTGGAGTTGCGACCATCTCTTTTATTCGTCTCCACAAGTATGCTCGTATCGATATGTAGTCAGGGTGTGACTTGACATCATAAGTCCATCTTGGACGCGGTAACGAGATGTCTATCACCTCTTTTACGGTTGAAGGCCTAGGACCTAGAAGTACAATTCTGTCCGCTAGCAAGACTGCTTCGTCGAGACTGTGAGTGACGAATATTACGGTGGTTTTCTTCTGAGACCAGATTTTAAGGAGCTCCAGCTGCATAATTTCCCTTATCTGGGCGTCTAGTGATGCGAAGGGCTCATCCATCAGAAGTATCTCAGGATCCATAGCTAATGCGCGTGCGAGACCTACACGTTGCTGCATGCCTCCGGAGAGCTCATGCGGGTAGCTATGTTCAAAGCCCGTCAATCCTACCAGTTTTGCATACTCTAAGGCTCTCGCCATACGCTTCTCTTTGTGTAAACCTTGAATAGCCAGAGGGAACGCGATATTCTCTAATACGTTCTTCCAAGGTAGTAGTCGGAATGACTGAAAGACGACTCCTTTATCGGGCCCAGGTGCTGAGGGACTTCTGCCGTTAATGGATATCCGTCCTGCGTCCGGTTGAATTAAACCGTCAATTAATCTCAGTAACGTGGTTTTGCCGCATCCCGATGGTCCAACTATTACGACGAACTCTTTATCGCTGACTGTGAATGAAAGGTCCTCCACTATTTTGAGAAGTTTGAATTTACCGCCATCTCTTCTGTAGAAGCTTTTGTTTACGCTGTCGACCTCGACCTTGTACAAGAGATTGTCTGAACCCATTGCTGGAACGGGGAAAGAATATTATAAACAATTTTAGAGATACTGCAACATGATTTTGGCAGCTGGGCGTTTTTGCTTATTTAACTAATTTGGTTTGTGTCTAAAAATTGTTATATATCTATTTAGCTATTACTGGAAATGAATGAAACTCAGTATAGTAACTGCGGTTATTGTAATAATTGTAGCGGTAGGCGCCTCAGCGGCATTATATTACGCTAATATGCCGTCTCCTCCAAGTAAAATGATTAAACTGAGAGAAGCGACGTTCGGAACTGATATGCCTTATTTGACTAACTCAGTTGATTTTTTGGCCAAAGACTTAGGTTTCTATGAGAAAGAGGGGCTTGACTTCGAGATAACGGGTCTAGCCTCCACGCCTCTGGTGCTGAATGCTTTGAAGGCGGGTCAGGTCGATATTTCGGGTATGAGTGGGAGCACAGCGCTCAAACTGGATGCCACTGGAGATATGGCGACGGTAGTTTTTGTGAGCTACACTGGTCACGGGTCTCCTTCAGTGTCAGTCGTTGTAGGTA
>DATBWO010000167.1:0-3828 GCA_036514775.1 Dehalococcoidia bacterium
AATGGCTTAAAAGTTCCTAGCAGGGAAGCATTGTAGCAGGGTAAAGCCGTTTAGAGGGCCAATTTACTCATAAAATAGTTTCCACAGTGTCCACAAATTCCATTGATTCCATTCCAATTGCACCCAAATTACCCCCAAAAAAATGATAGGGAAGGCGGTTCGGTGGAGGAAATCTGCTTTTGTTTTCCCATCTAACAAGATTGAACCTTGAATTTACGGACTAAGGGTTTTACTGTGTGGCCAATCCAACTTTGGTTTCTAGACGGGTGATCCTCTTTTCGTGTTCATCGTAATACTTGGCATGATGTTCCAGTTTGTTCTCGATTCTTACCAATTTTTCTTCAACAGTATCGAGCCGTTTCTCGACCCTTCCTAGACCTCTTTCAACACTAGTCATCCGGGTTTTTAGCCCGTTAATATCGTTCTGCATTACATCTAAACTCGGGAGGACAACCTCCTTAAAGGCTTTGGAAAAAAACTCCATCAACTTTTCTTCAGTCCAATTCCCCATATTCTTGATGTTAGAAAATTAGTTCGCTTTTGTCAAATAGCAAATCCGCCTAGAAGCCTCCGTGGAAGTTATTAATCCAATCATGGTTGGTTTGGGTGTATTCTGTTTATGGGCTCGGCCCGCAGGTCCTCACCCCATGTTAAAGAGATGGGCCTTGGCGGCGAGCCCATTTTTTCCGGGCACTCAGAATAACTTAGAACTACTGCGAAAGGTTCGTCCTTGCTTCTTGCGGGAGATCTAAATTGAAAAAAGCATCCACTATCGTGGGGTCGAAATGCTTACCGGACTGTTCACGAATATATTGAAGAGCTTCCGCTTTCGTCCAAGCCTTGCGATAAGGGCGATTGCTGGTGAGCGCATCGTAAACATCCGCCACAGCAAAGATGCGCGCCGCCAATGGAATTTCCTCGCCTTTCAAGCCGCGCGGATAGCCGGTACCATCCCATTTTTCATGGTGAGAATATGGAATATCCAGAGCGTCCTTAAGATACATGAGGGAGCCTAGCATATTGACCGCATGAACGGGGTGCTGTTTCATAATTTCCCACTCCTTCTCGGTTAATTCGTCAGGCTTTAATAGAATGCTATCCGGAATGCCCATTTTGCCGATATCATGAAGCAACGCTCCTCTCCTGATCTGGACCAATTCCGAATTTTTGATTCCCATCGCTTTGGCTAACTGCACCGTTAATTGTGTTACCCGCCGAGAATGACCTTCCGTCTCTTTATCGCGCAGGTCAAGGGCACGCGACCAACCTTCAATAGTGGCGTCATAGGCAAGAGCGAGTTCTGTGTTTGAGCTTTGCAGACTCTCAAACAGCTTGGCGCTGTCAATGGCAATTGCGGCCTGCCCGGCCAGTATGTTCAGGAAATTGAGCCATTCTTCGTCCGGTTCGAGCTGGCTGCGATGGAAAATCTCTAACACGCCCATGACCTGGCCTTTTGCAATCAGTGGCACTCCATAATAACTGGTGAAGCTTTCGCCCACTAAAGCCTTGGCAAGCCGCGGGTTACCCGATTGTCCTTCGAGATGTGAGATATGGACAATGCGCCGCTCTAATGCAGCCAAGCCCGCATTGCCCTCTCCCAGGCGGAGCTGACGATGCTCAAATGCGCTCGTGCGGAAGCCGGTGCCTGCAACGGATTCTAGATTCTGTGGAATGGAACTGAACAGCATTATGTTGGCTGCATCCACGCCCAATCGAGAAACCACCTGGTTGAGGAATATTTTGAGACTAAACTGTAGATCAAAACTGGATAGGATGGCTCGGTCAATCTCACTGAGCGCTTTAAGGTGTTCGAGTTGCATTTGAATCTTTTCTTCCGCCTGCTTACGCTCAGTAATATCCATCGTCGTCGCCAGTGAAAACAAATCATCACCGATGGGGAAGTTTTCTACTGAAATAAGAACGTGACGCACGTTTCCGTCCCTGGTGTGGGCTGAAGCCTCAAAATTGCGCAAAAACCCCTTGTTTTTCAGTTCCTGCCTTATGCTCTGGCGAACTTCTGGTGTAACAGTGCCTAATTCTTCCATCGTCTTTCCCCGGACCTCTTCCTGGGAATATCCATAGACATCGCTCCATGCTTGATTGACATCAATTATGCGCCCGTCCTGCAAGCGAGCGAGCACCATTCCCACGGGGTTTAAATGAAAGGATTTATTAAAACGCTCCTCACTCTCACGAAATGCCACATCCTTCTGCTTACTTTCTTGCTGGGCAGACGAAAGGGCAACATTTGCTTGGGCTTCACGCTCGAAACTGAAGCGCATGCCATCCAAAAGGGCCCCAAGCGGAAGTGTGACGAGAGCATTGGCGGTTAAATAATTAAGACCATCTACAATCCAGGCCGGGAGGGAAAAACTGGCCAACTGGGGAAAACTTTGTGGCTGAAAGGTGATCAAATAGCCAAGCCAGACTAAGATTAAGGCGTTTAGACCAATCCCCAAAATCCCAGATCGCAGTCCCAATAAGAGGCTGGCCATGGGAGGCGCCACAAATATCCAGTACAAGCCAGCTCCCGCCGCACCCAACTGTAGTGTCACAAAAATTCCGATAAAGTAACCGATCGCAGCAAACATAATTGCCCGGGTTCGATAACCTAATCCACGCCAAATAAATATCACCAACACATAGGCATAAGCCAACAAATCAAAGATTGCTAGAGTAAAGAGCCCCTCACGCAAAGATAGCCATACGCTTGGGACGAGGGCAAACAGACCCAAGACAAGGGCTGTGAGCAACATGTAATGGAGGACGCGCTCCCGCCAGAAGTCGACCCGATTATGATCCCCTCCTTCTTGGGGAGGAAATATTAGGCGATTGAGTTTTTTCATCCCTGCTCTATTTTTACATGGTTGTTTAAATATCGCTTGAAATACTGAAGGGAACTTCAAGGCAAGGTTATCGGTGTTATTAAACAGGAACTCTAGTGGTTAATCAGATAATTTTCGATCTAAGCCTTTCGAAGATTATGAAAGTCCATCATCTCGCCAAGAGTTTTCTCTTTAAAACCCCTGTCTCGAATAACAACTATCCCATCAGGGCTTCTGAGCTCGGAAAGTTCTCGGCAAGAGAAATAGCCTAATTCAACTTCAAAACCTGCGACTAGGCCGAAAAAAGTGTCTTGGCCATCGAATTCGGAGGCATACCAAGTCCAATCGCTTCCGGGAAGGCTAAATTTGACTTTAGCCTTCGCATCCAAGCCCAATTCCTCTCCGGAGTAGAGCGGGGGAAGGGAAGCCTTGGTTTCCTCGTCCAATAGTGGGCCATTCCTTAGTCGATCATTCATCTCGATTTGAATACTTTGGTGTCTTTTTGGGCTGTATTCCTGCATGCAGTTAAACATTATCAATTACATTTATAGAATTCAAATCGAAGCATCGTGATAAACTCCTTTCAGATTGGATATGTGCTACTAGTGAAAGGAAAGGGCTCCTCAAAAACTGACGCCTAATGCCTGGCAGCAATAAGGGAATAGGTGATTACCGGCCAAGGCTGGAAGAACTGATTTCCCTGAAGAAGGCTGCCAAGATAAGCGGGCTGTCACCCAATCATCTGAGATTGTTAGTCAGTCGAGGAACCATTTGGGGTCATAAGATTGACTACTTTTGGGTGACAACAGAAACGGCAGTCAGAGAATATCTTGCTCGCGATCGCAAAACAGGCCCAAAATCTCAAAAATGAGCCTGGCGAATAGAATAGGTAAATTGACATTATAGGCGTAGTCGCCTATAATCTAGTAGCTCTCCCACAGCCTACGTCCAAGTCCTTTCGTGCCCTCATCCTGGCGGCCGCTTCTTTCCCCGAAAGGAGACT
>DATBWO010000168.1:0-2559 GCA_036514775.1 Dehalococcoidia bacterium
CTCCAAAAACCGTCCCTGCTTCCTGAAACGTAACATTATGCTTCCGTTCATTTGCAGCAGACTTTTTTGGGTCCCACTCGAATTCCATTACTACCGCCCTTTAACGATTTATGAATATTATATCAGAAAGCGTCTGACTAATTGTATCTTTAATTTAAGGCATCATGAATTCGGTAAGGTGTCACCGGAATTCCTTACCAGATAAGATAAAAAGAGCAATATAAAAGTATGGTTATTTGTATGGCGTGAATGGTGCAGGGCGATGGTGCTCTACTTCTTATAAATGGGATGTGTCCCGATATCTCGCCGATATCTCCAATGCTCACCAGCGGCTTTTTGCCGTCGCCCTTAATACCGTTGTTAGCCTGGCTTACTAAAGCTCTCACTCTGCCGCCATGGATAGATGCCGGAGAGCGTCTGTTCCAGAGACCCAATCTTTTCTTCTGCCCATTTCGTGCCCTCAATTAGTGCGTCTCGAATGCTGTTTCGGTCATATGGGAGTTCAAGGATTACATTGCTGAAGCTAGATGCACCCGCTGTCATCCATGACCCACCTTTGCCGTCAAGCCTCATGAGGATGGTGACCCAGTTGTTTTGCTTGCAGATAGGGATTTCCATAAGATGCCCTGAGTTTGAAGAGTCATCCACGATTACAAATCTGGCGATCGCCCCAATTGCGACAACCTTCTGCGAAATGTCCTGGTGCGGATGATCAGGAACGTCCTTTATGAGAATTGGCTCATATTTGAGAGATTTAAGCTCATTAACAATTGCGTCAAGGCGAACAAGACCCTCTACGCCATAGTCCCCAAGTACTAAAACCGTCCGGGCTTTATGAGAAGCTATGTATTGATCCAGTGAAATGTCACTATGTCCAGCCCGCTGCACCTCCACGAGCGCTGCAAGCACTTCGTCTTTTGCGCGAGCAACGGCTTGCGCTGCCGACCAGTCATCTGCTTTTCGGTACCCGAAGAGTTGGGCATAATGGACGGTGCGTTTCCATTGCCCGGCTTGAAATGACATGTCGAAAAGAGAGATGCTTGCGGTCTCTTTTGTGAGCCTGATAGGAAAGGCACCTTCCAGCTGAAGGTTGGTAAATGAGCACATGGCGCCGACGACATTAAACAGCGGACCTATGTCTCGAATTTTCTTTGGAGCCTGAAACAGGAGATCTTCTATGCGCTGACTTCCTGTCACGATCTCTATCGAAGTGGAATCCGAGGGAAGGTATTCTATAGCTATGCCAAATTGTGTAGACACATAGCCCTTTATGGTGGCAGGCAGAAATGATAGATGAAGAAGGCGTTTGTGATATTCTGGCAGTAAATACTGATCCGCTGTGGACTGTAAGGTCTCGTGGAAGGATTTTAGATAGTCTCTCAGCCCCTCGTCTCTAATATTTGCAGCGGCCATTGATTTTCAATTCCTCATATCTTGCGGCTAACCTGTTATTGTACAAGTATGGACTTTATCATGATATTTTTAGTGGCTCAAGCAAATTTAATAAGCAAATTGACATAACTATGCAATTTAATTGCCTGTGCATGGTTGGTTAACATCCATTTTGTGTGCTTAGACAGTTTCTATTCAACATCCCATGATTGATATCTATCTCGTTAGATATTTTGGCACAGGCTGCATTGATTGCGGCTGCCTTCTCATGGCAGTAAATTGACCTTAGCGCCAATACTGTTCAGATAAGTGCGTTATGAGTTAGTTCACCCCCACCCTCACCCTCCCCCGTCAAGGGGGAGGGAATCCTTTAAATCTCCCCTCCCCTGGCGGGAGGGGATTAAGGGGAGGGGGAATGTGTTATTGAGCCTAAGTGGACAGCATTGACCTTAGCGCTTAAAATATCGGTCATTAAAATCGAACTTATCCGATGAAGCCTTAAGATGCTTGAAATCAGGATGGTTAGGATTGATGATTATGTTGTGCTCTTTATTGATAAGAACAGATGGAACTTTTAGAAGGAGAGAAGCGTTAGACCTGGCCCATTGAGATCCCATCAGAGCAAGAGAATCCGGTGCCGGATGCATATCCCAGTTTTTAGGCAAATGAGCAAGGTCTATAGGCTTCGGTTTGATGGAATCAGGGATATGTATTGTCATTATACTGAGGTCTTTTGGTGCAAGAGCCATGGGTGTATGGACTAAAAATTCTAAGGCTGCAAGGGCTCTGGATTCTGAAGTGTAAATAACAGCTACGCCCTTTTCATTCCATCGGCCTCCATACACCCTGGCACCGGTACCTGAGAGGTCATTTATATATTTGGTCTTCGCAATCCTGAACAGGTCCAAGGACACCTCCTATGGCAATCAAAATGGGCTAAGCCGTCGTTCAAAATTAACCTGGAGTCAGAATGGCGGGAACGGCATAAAGGGTCGTAAAGGCTTAACTAGAAAAGCACTGGTTATTCCTTAACGACCCCTAAGAATATACTCCTGTCTCTATCCGCCCAAGTTCATCAATCACCATATCAATGCCAAATCTGGAATCAAGAAGCATTAGTGGATTTTTTCCGCCCAATGCTGTGTTGGACTGCTTCAACCATTCAAA
>DATBWO010000169.1:0-5761 GCA_036514775.1 Dehalococcoidia bacterium
ACAGGTATCTTTGCTAGCGTCGCCGTTAATCCGGCTGGTGCCAATGGCCTGATTTTCGGCAATGCCATGCAGCTTGTCAAGCAACTTCTGGCAGTGGTAGTCGTCTGGGGCTTTGCCTTCGGAGTCACCTGGGTTTTGGGAAAGATAGTTGATGTTACTATAGGACTGAGAGTCAATGCCACAGAGGAAACGGTGGGGCTAGATATTTCACAACATGGTGAAAGGGCTTACGGAGGTATGCTGCGATGAAGTTGATAGAGGCGGTTATCAGGCAGGAGAAGTTGGATGCCGTGAGGACAGCACTTGAGGCTAGCGGTTATTTCGGTATAACGGTGAGTGAAGTGAGTGGCAGAGGGCGGCAGGGAGGGCTCACGTTGCAGTGGCGGGTAGGCGAATATAAAGTAGACTTACTGCCCAAGATTAAGGTCGAAGTAGTCGTCTTGGACGAAGATGTTGCCAGAATACTGAATGTCATTACTACAGCGGCAAGAACTGGAGAGATGGGTGATGGCAAACTCTTTGTCCTGCCGGTCGAGAATGCAGTGCGTGTTAGGACCGGCGAAGAGGGCGATAATGCTATTTAAGCCCATGACGGAGAGTGCAAAGTGTAGATTATAAAGAAATAGGAAAAGCTTGATATAATATATAAAATAAGGAGGAAAAGCATGACGGATAAAAAAAGCAGAGAGGAAGCAAAGCAATATGTTCTAAAGATGGCAAAGGAACATGATGTAAGATTCGTATGGCTATGGTTCACCGATATTTTAGGTTTCCTTAAAAGCCTTTCCATCGGCATAAACGATCTGGAGACCACTTTGCAGGAAGGAATTGGTTTTGATGGCTCCTCAATTCAAGGCTTCGCTCGTATTGATGAAAGCGACATGGTTGCCATGCCTGACCCTGATACTTTTCAATTACTCCCCTGGATGCCTGGAGAGCATTCGGCAGTGGCCCGCATGTTTTGTGATATCGTAAAGCCTGGAGGTGAGCCTTTTGAAGGCGACCCCAGATTTGTATTGAGAAAGAATTTGGAACGAGCTGCAAATCTTGGTTACACTTACTATGTTGGCCCTGAACTGGAATACTTCTATTTTAAGGACTCAAAAAGCTGCGAGGCTTTAGATGCGGGAGGATACTTTGATATGACCCCGCCGGATGCGGCCCATGACCTGAAACGGGAAACAGTACTCGCGCTAGAGGCCATGGGCATTGGTGTTGATAAGTCCCATCATGAGGTTGCCACCAGTCAGCATGAAATAGACATGCGCTACACTGATGCTCTGACTATGGCTGATAATGTGATGACCTACCGCATTGTGGTCAAGGAGATAGCGCTGAGGCACGGAGTCTATGCCACTTTTATGCCCAAGCCGGTCTTCGGCATCAATGGTAGCGGGATGCATGTGCACCAGTCGCTATTCAAGGGCAACCACAATGCTTTTTTTGATAAGAATGGTAAGTATCACCTCTCTAAAATAGCTTTAAGCTTCCTTACTGGACTTCTGAAATATGCCCCTGAGTTTACCACAGTTACCAATCAATGGGTCAATTCCTATAAACGGCTGGTGCCAGGCTGGGAGGCGCCGGTCTACATCTCCTGGGCGACACGCAACCGCTCCGACCTGATTAGAGTGCCGGAATACAAGCCAGGCAAAGAAGATGCAACCAGATTCGAAATTCGTTCCCCTGACCCCGCATGTAACCCCTACCTTTGCTTCAGCGTGTTGCTGGCTGCTGGACTAGCAGGAGTTGAGGAGGGATTGGAGGCACCGGGACCCGTGGAAGCGAATGTTTATCACATGTCCGAGGAGGAAAGAAAAAGGCGAGGAATAGGTAGTCTACCGGCTAGTCTCTTGGAAGCGATTCAGCTCACCGAGAAGAGCGAGCTGGTGCGGAAAGCCCTTGGCGACCATGTTTTCAATGCTTTTGTCGAGAATAAGAAGATTGAATGGGACCGCTATCGCATCCATGTTACCGACTATGAGCTTGCCAGATACTTGCCAATCTTATAGTCTGATGCCATGTCGGTTGCGTTGATCAACTTGCTCAAAGCGCCCCAAAAGGGGGGACTAAGTGACATCCATCGGCGTTGATGTTTTAGAGATAGAGCGGGTTTGGTCAGCAATCGAACGAGAGAGAAGGCGTTTTTAAACCGTATTTATACCTATTTTAACTCTCTTTTTAATTTCGCCATTACTCTGGCAAACTCTTGGCTGTATCTTTTTTCCTGGTTAGAGAGAAAAACTCGCCATTGAGGAAGCTGTTTTATCGCCTCATCAACACTCAGTTGAACGACCGTGGTGCCTTGTCCTTGCTGAACTTGTTTTACCCTTAGTTGGGGATTTCTTTCCATTTCAGCTCTTATGCCATTGTAGGCTTGCTCTATTTCTGCTCTATACTTCTTTTGTAAGTCCTCCATCAGGTTTAAATTTAGCTCAACTATAGAAGTATCCTGTGCTGCCTTGAGGGTCTCTAGGGCTAAAATTCCGTCCCTTTTCTTTTGCAACTCGGCTGGAGTACTCCCAAAACTAAGCGAATCTACCAGCCTCACCTGGGTTTCCCTCAGAAGGGATGGCTTGCCTTCTTCCTTTAACCTCTTCCACAAGCTTTCAGGGTCAATCTGACCCTGGTAAAATTCCGAGAGTATAGAGTTCACCTTCTCGGAATCTATCATCTTATCTTTTTCTTCTTGGGTAAACTCACCAATCTTGGCTAATCTTTCTCTAGCGATTGGTGAAAGGTCTTTCTCCCAATTTCTCATTGCCTATCTCCTCATAAATAAGTGATGGCTATTTTTTCACCATCCAGCCAAGAAGATAGTATATAATATGAAATTAGATTTGGGGAGTGCGATGGGAATCAGACCTATTATTATGTTAACAGGCTGGAAAGCAACCTTATGCTATCTGAAGAAGAAAATGGAGAACTAATCAAAAAAATTGAAGACTTTCTAAGGGACGGAGACTGAACCTTACTTAGAGGGGAGAATTTTATCAAGATGCTAGCCAAGGTAAAAAGCGCTGCTGTGGTGGGCCTGGAGGGAGCCGTAGTGGAAGTAGAAGTGGATTTATCACCAGGCTTACCTTCTTTCACCATTGTTGGACTACCAGACAAGGCAGTCCAGGAGGCCAGAGAAAGAGTAAGGTCAGCCATAAGAAACTCCTACTACAAGTTCCCCAACAGGCGTATTACTGTCAACCTGGCTCCAGCAGACTTAAAAAAGGAAGGCCCTGCTTACGACTTACCCATAGCCATAGGCATACTGATGAGCTCAGGACAGCTAAATGCCGACCCCACCCACAGTATCTTTTTAGGGGAACTCTCTTTGGATGGCAAGCTACGCCATACTCATGGAGTATTGCCCATGGTAGCTTTAGCCCGTGATAAAGGCTTATCTACTGTATTTGTGCCTTGTGATGATGCTAAAGAGGCTTCCCTTATAGACAATATCCATATATTTCCTGCGGAATCGTTAGCGCAACTGGTTACTCACCTTCAAGGCGAAATAAGCATCCCGGAGTACCACAGCGAGCTAAATTGGGAGCAGGAATTTCGTCCTGATTACGCCTCCGATCTCAGTTATATTAAGGGTCAGGAGCATGCCAAGAGAGCTTTGGAGATAGCGGCGGCAGGAAGACACAATATCCTCATGTGTGGTCCACCGGGAAGCGGCAAGACTATGTTGGCTCGTGCTTTGCCCTCGATACTTCCCCCGTTGACCATGGAGGAAGCTATAGAGGTAACCAAGATTTATAGCGTTTGTGGATTACTGCCGCAAGACACACCTATCGTGGTAGAACGTCCTTTTCGTTCCCCTCATTATACTGTTTCCCATGCTGGTTTGGTGGGAGGGGGGCAATGGCCGCGGCCTGGGGAAATAAGCCTGGGGCATCATGGGGTACTTTTTCTGGATGAATTTCCTGAGTTTGGCCATGTTACTCTGGAATCGCTGCGCCAACCAATAGAAGACAGAACAATTACCGTCAGCCGTGCTCATGGCAGTGTTACGTTCCCTGCCAGCTTTATGCTGGTTGCCGCTATGAACCCCTGCCCCTGTGGGTATTATGGCGACCCCTTCAAGGAATGTAAATGCTCGTCAGGAGAAATTTCTCGCTATCATAAAAGGATAAGCGGACCGTTGCTAGACCGTATTGATATCTTTGTTGATGTTCCCCATATTGATTATGAAAAGCTCACTGACGATAAGCCCGGCGAAAGCTCGGATAAGGTCCGAGCCAGGGTCAGGGCAGCGCATGAAATACAGCTTGCCCGTTTTTGGGGGACGAAGCTAAGATGTAATGCCGATATGACGCCCAAGGAGGTGAAGGAATTCTGCGCGGTGGAACCAGCAGCGCAGAGCCTGCTTCGCGCCGCCATGAAACAGCTCCACCTCACCGGCCGTGCTTTTCATCGCATTCTCAAGCTTTCCCGCACTATCGCCGACTTGGAGCATAGCGACATCATCAAAACACACCATATGGCTGAAGCTCTACAGTACCGGCATAAGGAAATAATTTAAACCTAAAACCAGCTTGGTATATGCATCGAACCCGAAATAGAATGCACCAGCACTAAACTCTGAAACATGACGGAATCTTTCCCATCTTGATAAGGTGATATAATATAGTTAAATATAGCTGAACTATCTATTAGCGCAATGACAAGTTTTGAGCCAAGGTA
Source organism: Dehalococcoidia bacterium (assembly GCA_036514775.1). GTDB lineage: Bacteria > Chloroflexota > Dehalococcoidia > GIF9 > AB-539-J10 > RBG-13-51-36. The sequence goes on from DATBWO010000169.1 coordinate 4,681, forward strand.
ACACAGTGCAGGCACAGAAGACCAGCTCCAAAGAGTTGCCCTTCGTATCGGTGGTCATACCGGCTTATAATGAGGAAAACTATCTGCCTTCCTGCCTGGAGTCTATAAGAAAGCAGGACTATGACGGCGAGTATGAAGTTATTGTAGTTGATAATGCCAGCACGGACAATACCGGCAAGATAGCTCTCAATTGGGGAGCCAAGGTTGTCTATGAAAGTAAGCGAAGCCCGGCGTGCGCTCGGCAAAAGGGTGTTGAAGCAGCTACAGGAGAAATTATCGCCTTCATTGATGCCGATACTCAGTCACCAGCCCACTGGCTTTCCACCATAGTGTCGCGCTTTGTTCGAGAGCCAGAGACGGTGGTGATAAGCGGACCCTATGCTTATTGTGATGCTGGTAGGTTCACCAGGATTACCTCCTACATTGGTAATTTCTTCAGCATTATCACAGACCAGCTTTTCCGCAAAGTTTTTAGGAAGGGTGGTGCTATATGGGGATGTAATTTTGCCGTGCGACGCTCGGCATTTTGGGAAGTAGGTGGCTTTAATACCAACATCAAGTTTTATGGCGAAGAGTACGAATTTTCCTTGAGACTAAGGAAAGTTGGTAAGGGAGACATTATCCCTCACCTCTTTGTCCTTACCTCGGCTCGTCGCTTGAAAAGGATTGGCGTGGTGAATCAATACTGGAACTGGATTGTGGACTACTTTTCGGTCCTTTTCTGGTATAGACCGATTTCAGAGAGGCTGGAAGACTGGCCGACCAAGGCGTGGCAAACAGTAGTTGCTAGTTTTTCCTCATGGAGAATGAAAGCATACTTGCGGTATGGTGCTCTTCTCTTTGGCTTACTTTGGTTGCACATCAGTCCTGTAGTTGAGGCAGTGAGGGGGCTCATTTACGTTTTTGATATTGGTGTTCTGAGTACGTTGTTTGTCTACCACGGAATCAGCCCTCGCTCCCGGTTCTATGGCAAGGTGCTGTCTAATGGCAACCGCAACCATCCTCAGATTGCCTTGACCTTTGATGACGGCCCGAACGAACCGTATACTTCCCAGGCTCTCGCCATATTGGAGCAATATCA
>DATBWO010000170.1:0-11486 GCA_036514775.1 Dehalococcoidia bacterium
ACACTAAATCATGAACAAAGCTAAATACAATTTACCACATTTTATTAGTCTGTTCATGACCGTTTGTGTAGAAAAAATTGTCAAAAAGTTTATGGTGGTACGAACCCAGAGCAGAAATTTAAAAAGAAGGAGGTTCTACCACCATGGCTAAGGACCAAGAGAATGAATCACAACCCTGCTGGGACTTAAAGATTACGTTTGATGAAGGCAGAAACTGCTCTGAGGGATTAAAAATCCCTTGCACAAGGATTACCAGCCTCCTCGAAAAATGTGACCAAGGCTGTGTACATAATTTGGGATTGACAAACCCTGGGAATTGGCTGTTATCAATCCTAATTACACTATTTCCAGTCTGACTCTGGTATCGTCTTTAGCCGCTTTTACTCGAAGTAGCGTTCGTAGCGCTTGAGCTACGCGACCCTGCCTGCCGATGACCCTTCCCTTGTCATCGGGAGCAACCTCTAATTTAATTAATAAGCCTTCATCACTATTTTCCTCGGTAATCTTTACCGCGTCAGGTTCTGCCACGATGGCTTTAATGATGTATTCCAGCAGGTCTTTCATTTCGCCTCCTTAACAGTTAGTTTTGGCCTGAGGTCGGCTTAACTTTATCCATAATGCCTAGTTTGGTGAGCAAGCTGCGCACCGTATCTGAAGGCTGAGCTCCATATTTAAGCCACTTTAAAGCTTTTTCGCCATCAATGCTGACGGTTGGGGGGTCAGTCAAAGGATTGTAATGGCCGATAATCTCAATAAATTTACCGTCACGGGGAGAGCGACTATCGGTTACTACCACCCGGTAGGATGGTCTGTTTCTCCTCCCCATACGGCGTAATCTGATTTTAACCATTTAGTAGGTGATTATCTATTAAATGCCAATGTTTGTCAATGGCTTCTGGCGTAGAGGGCATACTTTAATCAACCCCCAAAAGTCTTGCGACTTTTTGGGGACCCCTGATGAATTTAATTTCTGCATTTGCTAGGTCCCCACGAAAATCGTAAGATTTTCGTGGGCGTTTAGTAATCCGGCGGCACAGAAATAAGAAAATTACATAATGTTCGGGCAATTTAGGCCACGATTTTGGGAGAGAATACATACACAGTTGTTGTTTTGAGTTTTCTCCTTAGCAAGGTTAATTGTGGTTTGTATATCCTAATCCTTCTTTCCTTGCACGTGACCGGCATATTGAGCGCTTTTGATATGACTTTCTCCTCCGCTTCTCCCTCACATATTATGGTTGCTTCAGCTTTATTTGCTCCTAGCTCTATGAGCATGGGCAATGACAATGATTTCTGTTCATCAGTGTCTAGAATACCTGCCAGATACTCAAGTTCGCTTTTCTTAAAGAGATGGGTGCTGCCATCGTTACATACCACATGTGGATATTGCTCGTTTAATAGATAAAAGAGTTTATTTTCCTTGCTCTGTCGTTTTTGGCTCTGTGGTAACCCGGCATTTACTACCCTGAGCTCACCTTTTAAGCATTCCTGGAGCATCTTTTCATAGGAGGATTGTTTTGGTTCATCTTGCAATGGCTTAGGCATTTGTTTATCCTCGGGCAACCAACACTTTCACACGTTTCAGCCGTGCTTTCTCTTCTCTATCTCTTTCCTCGAACTTCATATTTAAGTAATTTATCGTCGCCTGTAATCCTGGAATCACTATATATTCTAAAGCATTGGTTATCCTCTTTGTCCTATTGATTTCCATTGCCAGTAATTCAAAATTCCTCTGAAGCTCAGCCAATTCCACAATAGCTTTAAGACATTCTTCAGATAATTGTGCTGCACGATCCAACCACGAGGAAGTATCAACCAAATTATACCCTCTCACTGGCTTTCCCTTGTCCATTAGCTCAAAAGACGGAATTCGCACACCTGCTATGTTTCTTGAGCCAGCGGTGACTTTTAAATCAGCTTCGGTGGCTATTAGTTCCTTTTCCATGGCTATATATCCATGATATCCAGCGGCGATTGATAGCGCCTTATAAAGTTTGGACGATTCATCAAGTAGTTTTCTTTTGGCTTCCACCGTGTCCCTCGCTGTCTGTAGGAATTCCATAGTTAGTATGGAAAGCCTGTCCTTTATTATTTTTTGTACTCTTTGGGCTAAGAAAAGCCTGCGTTTTAGTTTTACCAGCTCAATTTTTGTAGGTCTAACTTTAATTAATTCCGGCATTTCTCTACACCTGATTCTACTTCCGATACTTGGGAAGATACTTCTTGATGAACTCCTCTTTAATAAGTTTCAAGTCTTCTTCAGGCAGTGCTGAAAATAGCCCCCAAGCTATATCCAGGGTGTTTTCTACCATTCTTTTTTCCCACTCGCCTTGAGATATGAATTTTCTCTCGAACTCGTCTGCGCTGGTCAAATATATTTTATCCCTTTCACCTAGTGCCTCAGCACCTATGATGGTGGATATCTCCCTGAGATAACATCCTTCAGCATAAGCGGCGTAGGATTGCATGAAAACATTGTTATGGTCCTCCCTGGTCTTGCCCGGCCCAATGCCCTCTTTCATCATTCGGGAAAGGGATAAGAATACGTCTATTGGCGGGTATACCCCTTTCCGTTCTAGATTTCGGGAAAGGACAATCTGCCCCTCAGTTATATAGCCGGTAAGATCGGGTATGGGATGTGTTATATCATCGTCAGGCATGGTCAAAATGGGCATTATAGTTACTGAGCCTTCTTTACCAAAAATCCTGCCTGCTCTCTCATACATCGTGGCCAGGTCAGTGTACATATACCCGGGATATCCCCTTCTGGAAGGTATCTCTTCACGCATAGAAGAAAGTTCGCGGAGAGCTTCGCAATAATTGGTCATGTCGGTAAGTACGACTAGCACATGCATATTCTCTTTCCATGCCAGATATTCGGCGGCGGTTAGAGCCAACCTGGGTGTTGATATTCGCTCGATAACGGGGTCTGACGCGGTATTGATGAAGGCCACAGTTCTCTCCAGTGCACCTGTCCGCTCGAGATTCTTCATGAAAAAGGAGGCATCATCGTAACTGATACCAATAGCAGCAAATACTAAGGCGAATCTTTCCTCCTTGCCCTTTACGGCTGCTTGCCTGATTATTTGAGCTACAATTCGGTTATGCGGCAGGCCTGAGCCGCTAAATATGGGCAATTTCTGTCCTCTAACTAACGCGTTTAAGCCATCTATCGCCGAGATTCCCGTTTCAATAAACTCTGCTGGAGGCTGGCGGAGTGCGGGGTTTATGGGCTCACCGTTAATATCCAGGTAATCTTCGGGGATCACCTGCGGACCTCCATCTATAGGTTTTCCCATTCCATTAAAGATCCTTCCTAAAATGTCAATAGATACTGGCAACTTTAAGGTTTCGCCTTTACACCTTATCTTGCTTCCGATGAGGTCCACTTCGCTGACGCCACCAAATACCTCGATTATAGCTGCTTCCTCACTGATGTCTATTGCTTGACCACTTTTCACCTCACCATTCCCAAGTTGAACATCAACCATCTCATTAAATTTTATACCAGGTATGCTTTCAGCTATGAGCAAAGCCCCCTTAGCCTTACTAATTGCTCTTCCTTCTTTAACGTAAAGTGAGGAGAAATCCATAAAAGCCCTCCTTTCGAGAAATCCCAATATCCAAGCTCTAAATCCTAAACAAATTCCAAATCCTAATTCCAAAATTCAAAACCCTCTTTTGTCCTGGTCATTCGAGCTTTGAGTTTTGGTATTGTTTAGGATTTCGTATTTAGTGCTTAGGATTTACCATAGTTTGTTCCATCTCTGACCACAATTCCTTGACTCTCTGTTCAAAGACCTCATTGGGTATGTCCTTCATCCTGGATATTCTGTACACCATGGGCGATGAACGGATGCTCTCGATGCCTGCCCCCGAATTTAACATCTCCTGAGCTAGTTCATGAAACTTCATTATAGTTTTAAGCATGAGGCCGGCTTTTGCTGGCATACAGTAGGTATCGACTTCGTGATAGGCGCTTTGCTGGAGAAAGTCCTCGCGTATCATCCTAGCGGTAAGAAGCAATAATTTATCTCCTTCAGGTAAAGCTTCGGGACCTACGAGTCTCACAATTTCCTCCAGTTCAGCCTCTTGCTGTAATACTCTCAAGGCACTAGCCCGGGTATTCTCCCATCCCGGATCGTGCTTGTTCCACCAATCTTTAACTGCGTCTACATAAAGGCTATAACTGGTGAGCCAGTTTATGGCCGGGAAATGTCTCTTGTTTGCCAGCGCAACATCCAAGGAATACAAGGCATCTATTATTCTAAGTGTGTTTTGGGTTACCGGTTCGCTGAAGTCAGCTCCGGGAGGACTTACAGAACCGGCTACTGTTACTGAGCCCTTTCTTTCAGGATTGCCTAAGCACTCAACCATTCCTGCTCTTTCATAAAAAGAGGAAAGCCGAGAGCCCATATATGAAGGAAAGCCTTCCTCCCCGGGCATTTCCTCCAGTCTGCCACTCATTTCCCTCATGGCTTCAGCCCATCTCGAAGTTGAATCAGCAACCACCAAAATATCGTAACCCATGTCTCGGAAGTACTCGGCCATAGTAATGCCCACAAAAATACTCGCTTCCCTAGCCACAACGGGCATGTTAGATGTGTTAGCTATAAAGATCTCTTTCTCTTGTAACAATCTTCCTGTGTTAGGGTCCTTGAGTTGCCTAAAGCTATAAAGCACGTCCGCCATCTCGTTACCTCTTTCGCCGCAGCCAACGTAGATATTCAGATGTGTCTGAGCCCATCTGGCCAGCTGCTGCAAGGCAACGGTTTTTCCAGTACCAAAGCCCCCGGGTATCGAAGCCTTGCCACCAAGAGCTAAAGGAAACATGTAATCCAAAATTCGCATGCCAGTAGTGAGCAAGCCCGAAGGATCGGACCTCTGCTTATAGGGTCTGGGCTTTCTTACTGGCCACTCTTGCATCAGCGTGAGTTCTTTTACTTTACCATCATGTTCTATCCAAGCTACCGGCTCTTCGACAGTGTAATTGCCTTGGCGTATCTCCTTTATCGTGCCTTTGATTCCTATCGGCACCATTATCCTGTGTTCTATCAGATTAGTCTCGGGCACTACGCCTATTATATCCCCTTGACTAACAGCATCCCCGGCCTTGACTTTGGGTGTGAACTGCCATTTTTTGTCGCGAGGAAGAGCTGAGGCTTTGGCACCCCGTTTTATAAACGGGCCCATATTCTCACCCATGGTAAGTAAAGATTTTTGTAGCCCATCGTAAATAGAGCCCACGAGCCCAGGGCCCAGCTCTACACTTAACACTCTTCCCGTTCCTCTCACCACCTCGCCCACTTTTAATCCCAGAGTATCCTCGTGTGCTTGGATTATCGCCCTGTTCCCTTCCAGTCCTACTATCTCCCCGACAAGCCCTTCTTCACCTATCTCGACAACTTCATAAACCTGGGAACCTTTCATGGCATCGGCGATAACTAGAGGACCGGAAACTCTCCATATTTTGCCCATATCTTCAACCTCCTACTCTTGCTATAATTTCAAATTTCTATGTCAAACCCTATAGATTCTCTGATAAGCGCCCTGTAATATTCCCTAATATCCGGGTACTTTGTGCCAAACTTCGATGGGACTTCGACAATTACGGGAGTCGTCCCCTTCTTTTTTCTAACTTGGGTCACCAGATCTTCAACATATTGTGCATAGTCTTCCAATATAATTACTATGCCAACATCAGGCTCGGCTAGCAATTCGGCCAAAACTTTCCTGACATTTTCACGGATAGCATGATTGCCCTTTATTGTGTAATGTTTGCTGCTACCGGCCAATCTCAGTGCGTTGACCAGTTCTTCGTCTCCTATGACAGCTATATCTAGGTGTTTGATAGACGTCATGTCACAGCACCAAATAATTCTTTATTTCCTGAACGGGAACACCATCGCCTATTGCTTTTAGAACTAGCCGCAAGTTCCGTATTTCGACCTCTTTGAGGATTAAATACCAGGCCATCACCAGCGGGGATAGTATCCTTGGTGACAACAGCTCCTTGAGCATCCTGAACTTATGCTTATCGATAATTTCATCTACAGCCGTGATGCTTTTTGTTTTATCATAGCTCGTGGATACTTCATTTGCTATATCCTGATATTGGGTATCATCCAGCCTGGCCGGTATGTCGGTTATTTTAAGGGGTAGTAATTCTTTAATGGCTTTGTCTGTAATCCTATAGCCGCCGGCAATAATAAGTTCAGCAGCATCAAGTCCTATGCCCTCAATTATAGCTCTCAAGGCAATTTGCAGGTTTGTCAGATCTATTACTAAGCCAAAAGCTTTGGCAAGTACAAAGCCATCTTTTATTCTTCTTGCCATGTTTAACATGCTTCTATAATATTCACCGTCTAGCCTGGCTTCAGCAATGAACTTCGACTTGGCACCTTTATCTGTTTTGTACTGTTCCAGAGCAGGCGCGTAGTCTCCCAGTTTACACTTGATAAGTAGCTGGGTGATGTCATCTACATCCTCAGTGTTGGAAAGTTCATCAAGCAATCCATTGTTGTGGATAATCCCGACCGGTATCATGAGGGCTTTCTTGTCAGTTGAAATACCTTGTAAAGCAGCTTTAATATTTGAAACATCATACTTCACTATATATGCCCTGGATATTTTCAGTATATCTTTGGGCAGGAACTTAAACGATTCTATATAGCTGATGCGCTGCGCGAGATAGCGCCACAAGCATTCATCTAAGTCATCAAAAGTTTTAACAGGCAATTCCTCCAGATAGCTTCCTATATCGGTCTCTCTGATGATTGCCAGCGCATCCTGAAGGTTGGGCGCTGTCATCATTTTATCTATATGTTCGGAGGTGACAGTTTTGGGTTCCTCGCCTTTCAGGCAAGCAGATATAAATGCGTATCTTGGATTGAGCACAACATTCCCTTACGGAGCCTCAAAGAGTTCCTTACTTATCTCTGGCAACAACTTGGGTAGCAGCATCTCGAGTCTGGTCTCGTAAGTGTTATCTATCCTGAGCTTTCCCTCAATATCCTCAGCTATGACCCCTCCCAGGAAATCGGATTCTCTGACCTCCAATATCTTGCCAGATAATTCTCTATCCGCTTTAAGCAGCTTTTTTACAGTGCTTACATCTTTTGGAGAAACGTAAATTCTGCCTTTATCCACACCGAGTCCATCCATAGCTTCCCCGATCAAGTTTAGGAGATGACTTTCATCGCTTGAAATTTGGGACAATTCCTTCCGCGCCCCGTCAATTATTTTGGTGATTGTGTCAGCTTTAGCACTCGATAGCTGCTGTCGCGCTTTGATAGAAGCCTGAGCCCAAATTCTGGCCGCCGCCTCCTCTGCCTCTCCGAGCATTTTACCCCTCTCTTCCTCGAGTCGCGCCTCCCTCTGCCTTTTGGCTTTCTCGATCTCCTCTCGTGCCTTCTCCTCAGCCTCCTCTATTATAGCCTGGGCCTCCGCCCTCACCTTATCTAAGACAGCTTGGTTTATTTTCTCCATTTTCGAGACACCTTTAGAAAAGGTTTAGCAGGCTTAGCGTCAGCACAGTGAACACTATTCCCAGTATACCCCACAGTTCAACAAGTACGGCCAATATCATGGTCGTAGTTAGTAGTTTTCCCTTTGTCTTGGGTAGGAGCGAGATGCCTGAAGCACAGATAACACCCTGATATGCTGCCGAGAAACCTTCAGCGGCCGCGACGAAAATACCACAGCCTAGCACAGCCAGACCATTGCCCATGGTAGTCACTTTGTCTAACACCGTGCTTATGATAAGGATAAGAATTATGAGCGCATAAAAGGTCTGTGTCATGGGAAGAGATGATAGCAGGATAACATTTCTAAACTGCCCGGGCTCTTCAGCCAGCGTGCCAGCTCCTGCGGATGCCGCAATACCGACGCCTATCGAAGAACCGGCCATGCCACCAGCCAGTCCTATGGCCCCGCCCAGAATTGCTAATGCTGTTGGATCCAATGCCATTTCACACTCCTTTCTAAGATTTTGCTTTGACAAACACAGGTCGAGTCTTCAACCGGAACGGACTATACTCCCTGCCGCTACCCTCGTAGAACTTGAGGAGAAATTCCACAAAACACAGCCTGAGAGAGTGAACAAAACATGAGATACCACTGAGAGCGGCATTTATCGTATGACCAACAAGCAAAATTATCACTGTCAACAATGGGCCAGCAACCACTCCAATTGCCCCGGGTATCAAATCAGGTAGTATTCTAGCCATTAAATTGAAAGCGTAAGCGAGGTAATACGTAGCTAAGCCTACACCTGCCAGCCGGCAATACGACATGACGTCGCCTAAGATTCCGGTTACTTCCGACAACGAGAAAATTCCTCCCAAAAGGACGCCATTCATTCTAAGGTAGGAGGCAATAATCAAGACTAAACCCACACCCGCAATATATAACAGAATAGAATATGCTTGGTCTGGTAATATAGGAATGTCTACGTGAAGCAAATGGTGTATGATCACGGGGATTGCTCCGATTTCCAGTAAGAATAGACCAACTTTACTGACCACCGTTCCTTTACTACCTGCTTTTGCCCCCTTAATGAGCGTCAGTACATGTGCTATATTCACATGAATCAAGCCTATGATTATTGAGAGAATTATGAACCGTATGGGATCTCCAAGTAGTGATTGAATCCACCCGGAAAGAGCTAAACTCTCAATCCCGAAAAGCTGGATAAAATTCCCAAAATAGCTGCCTGTGAGCAACCCAAAGACAAGACCGGCACCCCCACTTATATAGAGCATTCTCTGAAATAGCTTAAATCCTTCGGATTCGGGGTCGTCAACAAACATCCTCAAGCCGCGATTAGCGAATAATAGGAGTATAGCCGAATACGCTACATCGTTCATCATCAGACCGAAGAAAAAAGGAAAGGAATAAGAGATTATAGGTGTCGGATCCCATTCACTATACTTGGGGATGCCAAACAGCTTTATCACGACTTGGAATGGCCGGAAAGCACGAAAATTCCTAAATTTGGTAGGAGGCTCCTCGCCCTCCTGCGGTTTTCTGGTATCAATGAACACATAGTCTACTTTGTCTTTAATGTCAGAAATTGTATCCTCAGCGCTAGCCCCTGGAATCCACCCCTCGATTAATGTGACGTATTTTGCCTCACTGGCTTTGGCTAAAACTGCTAACCTTTCTGTTTCGGCTGATAATGCCTCCCGGAAAAGGACGAGCGTCTTCAAATTATCTCTGGTTCTGTTTTCAATCTCGGTCTGAAGCTTTGCCAGTTCTTCTTCAAAACTGTGAATCTTACCGTCGGCTACTTCAAGGAATTCCCTCAGGGTCAAATTTTTTTCTGGTATCTGTAGAATTTTGCTCCCACCATCCCTGACCGTAGACTCTATGGTTTCTCGGTCTTCAACTTTGGCAATGGCATACAAGACGGTCTCGTTTTCTATTGTGACCACAATGTTCTCGAGCAGGTAGTCTCTAATTTTAGGGTAGAGAGTCTCAAATAGCTCGTTGGGAAACACAAAGACCCGGCAAAAAAGGTAAACCCCAGAAAAATTTAAATCTCTTAATCTGATATCAACCTGCTGCCCCAGAGGGCCAAGATATTTGCGTAGTTCTGTTAGCTCTTTAACCTCCTCCGTGAGTTTGGCTGCTATTTGATGCATTTTGCTGAGCTTGGTACATAACGCCCTCACTTCGCTGTCAATTTCGTCAAGGGGCTTGGCGTATATAACCTCCACATCCTCTCCTAAGGGCACTCTTTCTCCCTTTGGTATATAGGCTAATACATCGTTAATGCTGGTTAATAATTCACCGATTTTCCTTCTTTCCCGTTCAATGGCTTCTTTGTCTACAGGCTTTAGCTCTTCGCTTTCCTCAACATGAAGCACACCAGCACTATGTAGAGTTTTTAGGGTCTCGGTGGAGCGATCCTTGGTAGTCATTACCTTGACTTTAACCATGGGGTCAGGTGTATTGACGATCAAGGGTACCATGTCAGCTTCGTCCCCTGACAATATTCACCACGAGCTCCGTGATTTTTTTTACTTTCTTATCGGCGTTGATGCTGATTTCGGCGGCTTTCTTCTCAGAATCCTTGATTTTTTTATCGGCTTCTGCCCTGGCCTTGCTTACAATCTTGTCGCACTCGGTTTTTATCTCATTGAGGGGCAACTGGGAGGAAAGTATTTTCTTGGCCTCCTCCTTGGCTTCAAGGAGGATTTCGCTGGCTCTGGTCTTTGCCTCTGCGAGTATCTTTTCGGCTTCGCCCTCGAGGGCTTCTACGTTACTGGTGATTTCTTTGGCCATAAGCTGTTTCTGTAATCGGGTAGAATCATTTCAGCAACTGATGCTTGATTACGTCTGTGATTGTAACATGATGGTTCCTTTTTTGACAAATCGGCACTCTTGGTAAGAATCCACGCTCCTTATATATCACAACTTCAAAGTTTGTTATTACAGCGGAATGCTTTATAATTCAAGATGTGAGAGTGCAGGCATTACACGGGTGGGAGGTGAGCGCTGCCCGAGCTAGGGAAATACAATTGAGTCTGGCGAAAAGGGTGGTAACTGAAAACGAAGTTATCACCCCACGCCTTGTTGCCGGTATTGACATATCCTCTACTGATGCTGAGGGCATAGCCAGAGGCGCAGTGGTAGTTCTCCTGTATCCTGAGTTGAACATAGTCGAGGTGAAGGAAATTCAAGGTAAGATTACATTTCCCTATATTCCTGGCCTGTTGTCTTTTCGAGAAAGTCCCTTGATTCTGGCTGCTTGTGAAAAACTATATAATATTCCCGATCTTATTCTGCTTGATGGCCAAGGGATTGCGCATCCCAGGAGATTTGGGCTTGCCTCACACGTGGGGCTTTTTCTTGATTTGCCTACTATAGGCTGTGCAAAATCTATACTTTGTGGCCAGCATCGGCCTGTGGGAGAAGAAGCTGGCTCGCATGCTGAACTGCTTGATAATGGGGAGCTTATTGGAGCAGCGTTAAGGACTAAAGCTGGAGTGAAGCCAATATATGTTTCCGTGGGTCATAAAATTGACCTGGCATCGGCTTTACAATGGGTGATAAAGTGCTGCCGTGGTTATAGACTTCCTGAACCTACCCGCCTGGCTCACCTCGCTGCCGGAGGAATGTTGACCTCCGAACCAAGCTGCCAAGGAAAATTATTCGATTAAGGAGTATTTCAGATGCAGGAAGAGAAGGAAAATCTAGAAGCCTTGCTTCGCCAAATCTCAGATATCATGGTGCATCTTTGACATCTCTGACAAAGAAGAAGAGATTACCAGGATAGAGGCAGAGTCAGCCCAACCTGATTTTTGGCGTGACTCGACTAAAGCTCAAGCTATCATGCGGGAACTCAGGGGCAAGAAGAATCTGGTCAATGCTTGGCGCGAGCTGGAGAAGAAGGCTGCCGACCTTCAGGAAATGACTGTTCTGGCTATCGGGGAGGGTGATTACTCCCTTGAGGAAGAAATACAACTGGAGCTAAAAAAGCT
>DATBWO010000171.1:0-6611 GCA_036514775.1 Dehalococcoidia bacterium
CCATCCTTATCCCGGCTCTTTATCTGAGTTACTACAGAAGGCCCGGCTTGAATAGCAGTTACTGCCACCGTCTCCCCGCTTTCCTGAAACAGTTGCGTCATGCCTATTTTTTTACCAATAATGCCTGGAAACATGGTTTTAACTATAATTTAATATCTATCTCCACTCCAGATGCTAAGTCAAGGTGACTCAAGGCATCTATAGTCTTGGAACTTGGCTGCAAAACATCAATCAATCTTTTATGGGTCCTGATTTCAAACTGTTCCCTGGAATCTTTATCGATGTTAGGGGAGCGAATAACGCAAAATTTCTCGATATCTGTGGGTAAAGGCACCGGACCAACCACGATGGCCCCGGTACGTTCCACTGTCTCCACTATTTGCCTTACTGCCTGATCAATCAACCTATGATCGAAACTTTTAACTTTGATACGAACTTTTTGCTCTGTCATCTGCCTTTCCCTATTTTAACCACAATTTGCTCAGTCAAATCCTGAGGCAATTGTTCATAGCGATGAAAGTGCATAGTGTAACTTGCTCTCCCTTGACTGCGCGACCTCAAATCTCCAGCGAAACCGAATGTTTCTGCTAGAGGAACAAGACACCGGACAGTGGAGAACTCGCCGCGACTCTCAATGCCTTCGATATGCGCTCTTCGAGAGTTTACATCGCCAATGATATCTCCTAAGAATTCATTGGGAGTTATTATTTCCACTTCCATAATTGGCTCGAGAATAATAGGCTTAGCTTTATTTATCCCATCCCTCATAGCCATGAAGGCTGCCATCCTAAAAGCCGCATCTGAAGAATCGACCTCGTGAAAACTCCCGTCATACAAAGTCACCCTTACATCTATTACAGGGTAACCAGCTAATCCTCCATTTTGTAGAGCTGACTGCGCACCGGCTTTTACTGAGGGAATAAATTCCTTAGGTATAGTCCCACCCCGAAGTTGGTCACGAAACTCAAATCCGCTGCCGCGCTCGCCTGGCTCAATTCTAAGCCAAACATCCCCATATTGTCCCTTACCCCCGGATTGACGGATAAATCTCCCTTCAGATTCCACAGGAATGGTGATTGTTTCCTTATAAGCGACCTGGGGTTTACCAGCATTGACCCTTATACCATATTCACGAAATATACGCTCCATCAACACTTCGAGATGAAGTTCACCCATCCCCGAAACCAGAGTTTGACCCATCTCTTTGTCATGGTAAACCTTGAAGGTGGGATCCTCCATAGCAAGTTTAGCCAGGGAATCATCTAACTTGTCCTGGTCGACTTTACTTTTGGGCTCAACAGCCATGGAAAGCACCGGTTCAGCAAATCGTATAGCCTCAAGAAGCACTGGCCGTGTGGGCTCGCAAAGGGTATCACCTGTCGAGGCCATCCTAAGCCCCAGACTAGCTACAATGCTTCCGGTATCAGCGAGACCGATTTCCTCACGGCGATTGGCATGCATAACATATAGTTTTCCCAATCTCTCTTTCTTACCTGTGCTGGAGTTCAAGACTTGTGCTCCAGCTCTTGCCTTGCCTGAGTATACACGCAAGTAGACCAGTCGGCCCATAAACGGGTCAAAAACCGTTTTAAACGCCAACGCAGAAAAAGGTTCGTCATCGCTCGCCCTAAGCAGGATTTTTCCTCCACTTTTAGGATCTACAGCTGAGAGGGGAGGAACATCTAGCGGCGAGGGGAGGTAATCTACAATAGCATCAAGCAATAACTGGATGCCTCTGTCTCTCAAGGCGCTGCCACAAATGACAGGCACAATGCGGTTAGAAATGGTCAGCCTTCTTATAGCTGCCTTAATTTGAGAGGTGGGGATGTCTTGCCCATCAAGGTAGAGCAGCATAATCTGCTCATCGAGTTCAGCTAAGTTTCCAATTAATGCTTGACGATGCTTAGCCAGCAAAGTCTCACTGTCCCTCTCAATCGAAGCTGAATCAGAATCAACCGGGAAAGCAATAACTTTGTTTTCTACGAGGTCGAGGATACCTCGAAAATCCTTCTCACCTCCTATGGGGAGCTGTATAGGTAACGCCTGACTCCGCAATCTTTCATTGATCATGGTCACAGTATGATAAAAATCAGCGCCAACCCTATCCATTTTGTTTATAAAGCAAATCCTGGCCACGCTATATTTATCTGCCTGGCGCCACACAGCCTCCGACTGAGCTTCCACCCCAGCTACAGCATCGAAAATCACGACACCACCATCTAACACACGCAGGCTACGCTCCACCTCAGCGGTAAAATCGACGTGCCCAGGAGTATCAATAATGTTTATACGATGTTCGCGCCAGTAACACGCGGTAGCCGCTGCAGTAATGGTAATACCTCGTTCCTTCTCTTGCTCCATCCAATCCATTACCGCAGTTCCCTCATCTACGCTCCCGATTTTGTAAGTACGCTTTGTGTGATGTAATATCATTTCCGTAGCTGTGGTCTTGCCAGCATCTATATGAGCGATGATGCCTATATTTCGTATTTTCTCCAAAGGGAAGGTCCGCGACATGAACTTATCCTTTACCTCAAGTACTGCTTTCAACATGACTTCTCACCAGCGATAGTGGGCAAAGGCTTTGTTAGCCTCTGCCATCTTGTGAAGATCCTCACGTTTCTTGATTGTTGTCCCCCGACCCTGGAAAGCATCAACCAACTCGCTTGCCAGCTTTTCGTCCATAGATTTGCCACTACGAGCTCGTGCTGAAGTAATAAGCCACTTCATAGCAAGAGCACGTC
This sequence comes from Dehalococcoidia bacterium, assembly GCA_036514775.1. Taxonomy (GTDB): domain Bacteria; phylum Chloroflexota; class Dehalococcoidia; order GIF9; family AB-539-J10; genus RBG-13-51-36. The sequence continues at coordinate 2,745 of DATBWO010000171.1, forward strand.
CTTTATCTGCTTCTACCTCCGTAGGAACTTGGTAAGTAGCCCCACCAACACGGCGCGATTTAACCATAAGAAGCGGCGTAGCATTTTTAATCGCTTGCTCTAAGGCTTCCTCAGGACTGCTATTCACTTGCTGGGCAGTGAGCTGTAAAGCGTTATAGACAACGCGCTCGGCTGTAGCTTTTTGTCCCCGTAGCATAAGCCTATTAATAAATTTAGCCACTGTGATGCTGTTATATTTAGCATCGGGTGGTGGCATCCTTTTTGGTATTTTCCTAGCTCCTCTTGGCATATGACATCCTTGCTATTTTTGCTATTTTGGTGCCTTGGCCCCATACCTGCTGCGACCTTGCTTGCGATTAGCTACTCCTTCAGTGTCCAAGGTGCCACGGATAATATGGTAGCGGATTCCAGGGACGTCCTTAACTCGGCCACCACGAATCAAGACTACCGAGTGTTCCTGCAAATTATGTCCCTCGCCAGGAATATAAGCGGTCACTTCCATACCGTTGGTCAGCCTAACACGGGCAACTTTGCGCAATGCCGAGTTGGGCTTCTTAGGTGTAACCGTCTTAACCTGGACGCATACACCTCTCCTTTGAGGTGCCCCCTCGATCCATTTAATTTCCCCTTTCATTGTATTTCGGGTGTAATGCAATGCTGGGACCTTGCTTCTCTTGCCCAGTTTCTGCCGCCCTCTACGAACAAGTTGATTAACTGTTGGCATTCCTATACTCCCATATTTTAGGCAATCAAAAAGCCGCCTGGTTATGCGCCGGTCTACTCCAGGAAAAACTGCTCGGCTTCAGCCAGCCGGCTTTTGTAACTCTCTAAGTATTTACCTTCTAGTAGACGCTAACTTGATAATTTAACACAGGGTAATTAGGCTGTCAACTAGGGCAATTGAGGCTGTCAATGCTCTATGATTTTGTCACTCTTAAATTTTCTGTGAAAATGTTACTCATGAAGGAGACGGTGAACATTGAACAACTTCGGATAATTTGCGTGAACACCTTTCACGTTACTGCCAATTTTGAGAAGAAGACATACAAGACTAATAGATGCTCTCTCAGTTAGTTCTGGGCTAACTCTTTTTCTTTGAGCTTCTGTCTATCTATCTTCCCCGAGCTAGTTTTAGGGATGTTGTCTACAAATTCAATTCTCTTAGGGAGCTTAAAATCAGCCAGGTTTTGAGAACAAAGGTCAGCCAGCTCTTGCGCCGTGGCATGTTGCCCTTCCTTAAGCACTACGAAAGCTGTGAGTGTTTGTCCCCCCGAACCATCGTCAATACCTGTATAAGCTGCCTCAGCTACGCTGGGATGGCTCAGCAACACGCATTCAACTTCTGATGGACTGACCTTAAGTCCAGAAGATGTGACTACTATAAACGATTTCTTCTCTATATACTCCAGGTAGCCATCTTCATCCATCCTGACCAAATCTCCTGTATAAAACCAGCCATCTTTAAGGACTTGAGCCGTAAGTTCAGGCGCTTTATAGTATCCTTTCATCGCCCAGGGTACCTTGAACACAGCCTCTCCTGTTTCGCCGCGGGAAACTTCCTTGCCGTTGTCGTCTAATATCTTAATGCCGCAAATTGGCTTGCCGACAGTCCCCGGTTTACGACTGTTAAAGGTATTTATGGAAACGGCTGAAGTTTCCGTAAGACCGTATATCTCAAAAAGGGCTAAACCGAATTTGCCCTCCAATACTTCCATTAGCTCAGGGGGAAACTTGGCCCCGGCGGTAACAGCCAATCGCAACGAACTCAGGTCATATCTTCCCAAAATCTCGTCACGCACCATAACCAGGGTATTGTATATAGCCGGAACTCCAAAGATAATGCTTCCCTTCTCTTTCTCCACAGCCTCCAGGAAAGCTTGGGGAGTGAAATTAGGAATAAGCACAATGGTAGAGCCTGTGATAATCGAACCAAAAAGAACTTCGAATAAGCCAAAAAGATAGGGAAAGGGGACAAGGTCTATGATGACGTCTTCTCTCCTCCGCTGTATGCTTGCGGAAATTATGGGGGGAGTTCCCATAAGGGAAGCATGCGTATGTACCACGCCTTTTTGCCTCCCCAGAACGCCAGGGGTGTAAAATATAACAGCTTCATCTTCGTCCCTTATATCGATAGCCGGCGCTCTGGAAGAGCTGTTGGCTACCATCTCGATGTAAGAATTTGTATCAACCTCAATTATGTGTTTTAGCAAAGGAATGTGAGGCAAAACTGAGGAAAGCATCTGAGAAAATTTCTTCTCCGTTATCAGAATTTCCGAGTCGGAGTCTCGTAACAAAGAATCAAGTTCAGGAGCTTTAAGCGCAGTGCTGAGCAGCACAGTTACGCCCCCACCTTTAATCACCCCAAAATAATTGATGGCCCACTCAGGACTATGACACATTAAGATAGCTACATGGCTACCCTTTTTCATCCCCAGCCCTAGGAGGGCATTGGCTACTCTGTTAGAAGCTTCATCCAGCTCCCCATAAGTAACCCTTTGAGCACCAAGAACAATGGCTGCTTTATGTGGTATTTCGCTAGCGGTATTTTCTAGAGCCTCTTTAATACTCATCTCTATCTCTAGGAAATCCTTGGAAACTATATCGTGATAAAGTATATCGTAATAAGAGGTATATAGCAAGCCCCCGCTATAGTGGCTGCAGGAAAGAACGAAATAAGATTACTTGGCAGTGAGGAGAAACCGAAGTATCGCTAATGTTACAGCTTCGGCAATTGTTGTGGTTGTTGCTGGAATTGTATGGCAATTACTTCGCTTCCATCTTCAAATAGCTCCGACTTGATTTCGTGCACCAGGCCCCAGGATTGCGCCTCCTCTGGATTCAGAGTTGTCCTCTCAATCATGGCATCAGTAATATCTTGGGCGCTTTTTCCCGTATTCGCTGCGATTACCTTGGCAATATTCTCCATATCAATCCTCAATCCCTTTAACCTTTCCTCCAGCAGTTTCTCCTCTAAATTCTGCTCCCCTCTAAACTGCGCACTAACGCCATGAAATAAGAATCTCGCCTGGGGTACCGACAGCCTTCTCGAACCGGCACAGTATATGACAATGCCTATGGAGTCCACGCTGCCGAAATTGTGCGTAGTTATAGATACAGGTAATCCCTTCAAATAATTATATGCGCTTAAACCATGGATGACAGAGCCGCCCGGCGAAGAGATAAGGATGATGAATTCTTTTGTCCCTTGCTTCATCCTCTGGTCGACGGCACTCATCAGAGCATTGACCGTGGCATCAATCACCGGAGCGAAGAATCTGATTACAACTGGTTTCATTACCTTAATTGTAGCAAATATGCGGAAATTAACAAACTGTAGATTATTATAACCTTTAGGTCGTTAGTTCAAATCCAACCCCCGCCACTAAGACAAAGCTAAGGGGAGCGGTAATGCTCCCTTTCAATTTTTGAGCTAACAACCTTGTAGTTTTGCTATACTATAAATAGGTATTAGCTTTATGGGAGACATGAATAAGGTCAAGCAGAGGATACAAGAACTGCGGGAGGTAATTAATCACCATAACTACCGTTACTACGTGCTGGATAGCCCGGAAATCAGCGACGCAGAGTACGATGAGTTGATGAGGGAGCTCAGGCAGCTTGAGGCTGAGCATCCTGAGCTCGTTACCTCCGACTCGCCAACGCAAAGGATTGGGGCGCCTCCTGTAGAAGCGTTTGGGGTTGTCAAACATCCCCAGCCCTTGTTGAGCCTGGCCAATGCCTTTTCTTACGAAGAGCTGGCAGCCTGGCATAAAAGAGTAAGCAACCTTTTAGGCGGGCGCCAGTTTGACCTTGTTTGCGAGCCCAAAATTGATGGGCTGGCAATAGCCTTGACTTACGTTGATGGCT
>DATBWO010000172.1:0-13792 GCA_036514775.1 Dehalococcoidia bacterium
CCCCCCATCACTACCCGAATCCAGTAAAGCTAATGCTAGCCTCTTAGCTTGTTGATAATCAACCTTGCCCCAAGCATCAAAAGGCGTAACCATGGCCGTTAATAAGCGACCCAGCCTCCCCGATTTCATCGGGGTCAAAGAGTTTTTAGAAACCTTTGGCTTATTCATAAACTAGCTAAACGCTCCTTAAGGCCTATCCAACCCCTCTTTATCCCCTCCTCAGCAATTTGTACAGCATTTAGCGCTGCCCCTTTACGCAGATTATCAGCCACTATCCACATAACAAGTCCGTTGGGATGCGAGATATCTTTTCTAATTCGACCTACAAATACATGATCTGACCCACTAGCAGCCCAAGGTTGAGGATAAAAACTGACAGTAGGGTCATCAAGTACCCTGACTCCAGGAGCTTGAGCCAGAATCCTCCTTGCTTCCTCAGGGGTGATGGGCGAACTGAATTCTACATTAATCGCTTCACTATGCCCAAAGTAAACAGGAACTCGGACGCAAGTAGCCGAAATAGCTATGTTATCACCATGTAATATCTTCCGCGCTTCTTCCACTATTTTCAGTTCTTCTCTAGTATACCCATTATCTAGAAAGACATCGATTTCTGGCAGCACATTAAAGGCTATTTGGTGAGAATAGATGTGAGGACAAATACTACGCCCTTCCAAAGCTAACCGCGATTGGTTTGCCAGTTCTTGCAGGGCAGCAGTGCCACTGCTTGATACTGCCTGGTAGGTGCTTACCACAATTCGCTTTATGGGATTGAGCCTGTGCAAGGGATAAAGCGCTACCACCATTTGGATTGTAGAGCAACTCGGACTGGCAATTATCCCCTTATGCCATTCTATATCCTCAGGATTGACCTCTGGGACTACTAGAGGCACTGCCGAGTCCATCCTGAAAGCAGTACTATTATCGATGACCACTGTTCCAGCTTCAACAGCCCAAGGCGCTAACCTCCGACTAATATCAGTTCCAGCGGAGAAAAAGGCAATATCAACATCGCGAAACGCCTCCGGGCTCGCTTTCCTAACTTCAATTCTTCGATGATTAAAGAGGAGTTTCACATCAGAAGAATGCTCAGGGACTACTAAGCAGATAGAAGCTATGGGGAATTTATGCTGCTCAAATATCTTAATAATTTCTTGCCCGACAATATCGGTAGCGCCAATAATAGCTACATCGAACCTTTCCATGGCTTTCCCTACAGCTCCGATGAAAATCGGAGCAAGGCATCCAACCCGTAAGTTAGCCCTTTGCGTTTTGTCACTTCTTTAATCGCTAGAATAACACCAGGCAGGTAACACTCCCGACTTATAGTATTGTGACGTAAGCTTAGAGTTTCACCCGCCCTGCTGAATATAACTTCTTGCCCAGCCATAAATCCCGGCAACCTCAAACTATGGATAGCTATGCCATCCATCTGTCCTCCTCTGGTATTGCTGAGTATTTCCTTCTTAACTTCGGGGGAAATAAATGGTTTACCACGCGCTTGTGACATGGCTTTTGCTGTAGCTATAGCGGTCCCTGAAGGAGCATCAATCTTTTTATCATGATGCATTTCGATAATCTCGACGTGGTCAAAAAACTTAGCACCAACTTTTGATAGAAGTATCAAAAGTGCTGCCCCCAGGGAAAAATTGGGTGCCACTACTGCCCCTACCTTATTGGCCTGACATAATTGCGCAATTTCTGCCAAATTCTCTTCAGAAAGGCCTGTGGTGCCTATAACCATATTCACTTTTTGTTTAATAGCAATGCGAGCGGCGGCTATGGAAGCCTCGGCATTAGTGAAATCTACCACCACATCAGCGTTGCAGCTCCTTAAAAGCGAGCCTAAATCTGAAGAAAATGGTATCAGCTCGGGCGCCTCAGCTAAAGGAAGATATTTCTGAGTTACTTCTTTTTCCACAGCACCCACTGCCTTTAACCCGGGCTCGCAAACCACGGCTTTAGTTACCTCTTGCCCCATCCTACCCAAAGCGCCGTTAATAACTACTCTTATGGGTTCTAAAAGAGAAGTCATGTTCCTTTCTTTCCCTCCAGTGGCGAAATAATCTATGTCTTATAATTGCCGCGCTGTTTGTCCCCACCATGGGGGTGAATAAATTTCTTCCGAGGGCGTTCGGGAGCCGAGGAATCCTTAACCTTGGCGCCAGGAAGACTGGAAAGTCCTTCAAATACTGCTTTGCGTGATAAATTTATTCTACCAGAGTTATCAATTCCGATGACTTTCACCATTATCTCATCACCCACTTTAACCACATCCTCTACTTGGTTTACATGGTAGTCAGCAAGCTCACTGATATGGACGAGGCCCTCCTTCCCCGGCAAAATTTCTACCATGGCACCAAAATTGAACAGCCTGGTCACTTTTCCAGTGTAAACCTCACCCTGTTCCACTTCCCGCGTTAAACTCTCTATTATTTTGATTGCTTTCTGGGCTGCCTCTTCGTTTGGAGAGCCAACAAGAACCTTACCATCGTTCTTTATATCTATAGTGGTCTTGGTTTCATCTATAATAGACCTTATAACCCTACCCCCAGGACCAATGACGCATCCAATCTTACTCGGATCAATCGTCATTTCATACATCCTGGGAGCATAGGGACTAAGTTCAGAGCGGCTACCACTGATAGCTAAACCCATTTTCCCCAGTATTTCCAACCTTGCCTCACGAGCCTGACTTAAGGCTTCAGCCAGGATGCCATAATTTATCCCCTGCAGCTTGATATCAAGCTGCAAAGCCGTGAGCCCACGAGCTGTGCCCGCAACTTTAAAATCCATGTCACCATAAGCATCTTCCATACCTACAATGTCAGTTAGGATAACATAGTCCTCACCCTTTCCGGTCACTAAACCCATAGCTATCCCAGCCACAGACGCCTTGATAGGTACACCAGCATCCATCAAAGAGAGGGTCGAAGCACAAGCACTAGCCATCGATGTGCTTCCGTAAGAACTAAGCACTTCGGAAACCAGACGTAGGGTGTAAGGAAAATCATCCTCCGATGGCAGTATTGGTGCAATAGCCCGTTCCACTAAAGCGCCATGCCCAATCTCGCGCCTCCCTGTTGTTCCTATCCGTTTCACCTCACCAGTAGAAAAGGGGGGAAAATTATAATGATGCATAAAGCGTTTAGTTTCCTCCAGACCTATGCCATCCAATAACTGTTCCCGGCTTGTAGACCCCAAAGTGGTAATAGTCAACACCTGGGTTTCCCCACGGGCAAATAATCCTGAGCCATGGGTGCGAGGAAGGATACCAACTTCACAGCTAATAGGACGAATTTCTTTAGCTTGGCGGCCGTCCAAGTGTCGCCTCGTCTGCAATATTTTTTCCCTCACCGCAGCTTTAAGCTGGGTTTCAAAAGCAACATTGATTTCATCCTCCGAAAAAGAATCAACCAACTTACCCTTTATTTCTTCCTTGAGAGACGTTAAAGCCTTCTCTCTTTGCAGTTTCCCTGGTTCCTCCAGAACCTGGCTTAATTTCTCACCAAGTATGGCAGCGATTTGAGATGAAAGCTCAGGAGCAAGTCCCTTAGGTTTAACTTCTACCTTGGCTTTGCCATAGATTTGCTGTAGCTCCTCTTGAAGCTTAATGACTTCCTGATTCACCTCGTGTCCCAGCTTAATTGCCTCCATCAATATTTCTTCGGAAACTTCCTTGGCACCTGCTTCCACCATTACAACGTTTTCTTTACTGCTAGCAACAAGCAGGTCAAGCAAGCTGTCTTCTATTTGAGGCAGGATGGGATTCACAACTAAAACATCATTTATGTAACCAATATGTACTGCTGATATAGGATCAAAGAAGGGGATATCCGATAATGTCAAGGCTGCTGAAGCGCCAATAAGGGCACAAATATCCGGCTCATTTTCTTGGTCCACAGATAACACTGTCGCCACAACTTGAATATCGTTATTAAACTCCTTGGAAAGAAGAGGGCGCAGGGAGCGATCGATGAGCCGACTAGTTATAACTGCTTCCTCCGTAGGACGTCCCTCTCGCCTGATGAAGCTGCCCGGTATTTTACCCGCAGCATAGAGCCTTTCTTCATAATCCACTGTTAGAGGCACAAAATCGATTCCCTCTCGGGGCTCAGAGCTGGCACAGGCAGTAACCAAGACAACCGTGTTGCCATACTGAACAGCAACAGCACCATTGGCTTGCTGAGCGAATTTCCCGACCTGAATACTAAGCGCCCTACCACCTAGTGAACGTTCAAAAACATCAGCCATATTATTCTCTCAAACCCAGTTTGGTAATAAGAGCATAATATCGCTCAGGCGCCGTCCTGTTCAAGTAGCTTAAAAAACGCCTCCGCTTCCCTATCACCCCCTGGAGCGCATGCCGTGAGTGTCTATCTTGAGGATACAACTTAAGATGCTCAGTTAACTGATTTATCCTTTCGGTAAGCAAAGCCACCTGGACTTCGACAGACCCACTATCACTTTCCTTAAGTCTAAATTGGGTGATGATTTCCGTCTTCTTTTCCTTGTCCACTGTTATAAACTCCTAACTTAATAATGTCGTATATCATATCACGACAAAAAAATCTTGTATAGAAATTGACCAAAAAGAGCAAGATGCTCTATAATTGGCTAGTAAAGGCAACTTTTTATGCACGAAAGTTGCGGCGTTTTTGGAGTCTATGCCTCGGGCATAAATGTAGCTCAGACGACATTTTTTGCCCTCTTTGCCCTACAACATCGCGGTCAAGAAAGTGCCGGCATCGCTGTCACTGATGGCAACGGAATAAAAATACATAGCCGTATGGGATTAGTTTCCCAGGTATTCACGGAAAGTGACCTCGCTTTGCTCAAAGGACATATTAGCATCGGGCATAACCGCTACTCCACTACAGGCTCAAGTAGACCCATGAATGCCCAGCCCATTATAGCGACAGCAGAGGGGTTGACCATCGCCCTGGCACATAATGGCAATATCATCAATGCCCAACCGCTCCACGACGAACTCCAGGAACGTGGCTATCAGTTTAACACCAGCAGTGATTCCGAAGTCATTGCCAACCTGATTTTGGCCTCCCCTGGCCAGAACTGGGAGCAAAAAATAGGACATGCCATGCACCGCCTCCAAGGAGCTTATTCCCTGGCAATCTTAACTGAAAATGAACTGATCGGAGTTCGGGACTCCTTTGGCGTTCGTCCCCTTTGTCTCGGAATGATTGACAGTGGATGGTGCATTGCCTCGGAAAGTTGCGCCTTAGACCACATAGGTGCCCAATTCGTAAGGGAAATCGAACCCGGGGAAATTGTAGTCATCAATAGCCAGGGGATGAAAAGTTTCAATGAGGGAGATGGTAAAAAGGCTCTATGCATCTTTGAATACATTTATTTCGCCCGTCCCGACAGCATCATCCAAGGTAAACTACTCTACCCAACAAGGGAAGCTATGGGTAGGATATTGGCTGAAGAATATCCTGTTGACGCTGATTTTGTCATGGGTGTTCCTGATTCAGCTACTGCCGCTGGCATCGGCTATGCTAATGCCTCAGGTATCCCGTATTGCGAAGGTCTGCTAAAAAATCGCTATGTCGGACGTACCTTTATTGAGCCTGACCAAAGGATACGGGAGCTTGGCGTCCAATTAAAATTCAACCCCTTGTCCCGCATAATTGCTGGGAAAAGGTTAGTAGTCGTCGATGACAGTATTGTTCGTGGCACCACTACTCCACGTGTAGTGAGTCTGCTCAAAAAAGCCGGCGCTGCCGAAGTTCATTTGCGCATCTGTGCTCCACCCATTCGCTATCCCTGCTTCTTTGGAGTAGATATGGCCACCAAATGGGAACTCATTGCTGCAAGAAAGACCATCCCCGAAATTAAGGAGTACCTTGGTGCTGATTCGCTAGGATACCTTAGCCTCGATGGCTTAATTCGAGCCGTGGACCTGCCCAGAGATATTTTCTGCCTGGCTTGCTTTACTGGAGCATACCCCATTCCAGTACAGATGGAGATGGATAAACTGGCTTTGGAAGTACTCCCCACAGGAGAAACTAAATGAAATCCACCTCTAAGGAAGCTTATGCCCTTGCTGGTGTAGATATTTCTCTTGCTGACAAAGTAAAGAAAATCATTGCCCAGCAAGCTCGAACTACTTCTCGACCCGAGGTCATCGGCTCAGAATTTTTCGGCAGTATGTTTCAGCTCAAAGGATATGATGAGCCGGTTTTGGTCTCCAGCACCGACGGAGTAGGCACCAAGCTCAAAATAGCCTCACTTTTGGACAAACACGATACTGTAGGCATGGACATCGTCAACCACTGCGTGAACGATATCTTTTGTTGTGGCGCCGAACCTCTCTTCTTCCTCGATTATATTGCCATGGGCAAACTTAGGCCTGAGCAAATACAAGCCGTCATTTCAGGTATAGTCCAGGCCTGCCGGGAAACTGGCTGTTCGTTAATCGGCGGCGAGACTGCTGAGATGCCCGGTATATATTCTCAAGGAACTTATGACTTGGTAGGTTTCATTGTTGGAGTGGTGGAAAAAAGGAATATCATCGACAGCAGTTCCATTGCTCCAGATGATGTAATCCTGGGCCTGCCTTCATCTGGTTTACATACCAATGGTTATTCATTAGTGCGAAAAGTCTTTGGCATAGATGCCAACCCTTCGTGCTTAAACAAATTTTATCCTGAGCTAGAAAAGAGCCTCGGTGAAGAATTGCTCCAGGTCCACCGCTGCTATTACCCCCAGCTTAAGCCAGTCCTGCCGCTAATTAAAGGCTTAGCTCATATTACCGGTGGTGGCTTTGTGGGCAATATACCTCGCATCCTGCCTGAAGGGGTTGCTGCCCACCTTAAAAAGCGCTCCTGGGATATCCTGTCAATTTTCAAGCTCATTCAAAAAAAGGGCGATGTAGATGAAACGGAGATGTATCGAGTGTTCAACATGGGGATAGGCATGACCATTGTTTGTTCCCCCCAGCATGTAGCCAAAATTGTCAGTATCTTGCCCCAGGCTAAAGTTATCGGCGAGATAATTAAGAGAGAAGACGGGGAAAGAGTAATAATAAATTAAACTACCCTTTGGGGTTAATTTAAGGAGGCTCTGTGCGCACCATAATTAGTGTTTCGGATAAATCAGGCGTAGTTGATTTTGCCCAGGGTCTAAAAGAGCTGGGCATTGAGATATTCAGCACCGGTGGCACCAAGAAGTCTTTAGAGGCTGCGGGAGTAAAAATACATAGCATCTCAGAGCTTACCGGCTTTCCTGAGATCCTCGATGGCCGGGTGAAGACTTTGCATCCTGCAGTACATGGAGGTATCCTGGCCCGACGTGACCTGCCCCAGCATTTATCCCAGCTGACCCAGAACCGCATTGAGCTTATTGACATGGTGGTGGTCAACCTCTATCCCTTTGTGGAAACAGTGACCAGGGCTGAAGTTTCCCTGGACGAGGCGCTGGAGAACATCGATATTGGCGGGCCAAGCATGATTCGCTCCGCAGCCAAAAATTTTCCCTCCGTCCTGGTCATAGTCGACCCCGCGGATTACGATGCAATCTTGCAAAAGCTGCGCCAGGGCAATATAGATTCAGAATATAGGAAGCGGTTAGCCCAGAAAGCCTTCCAGCATGTAGCTCTTTATGATACAGCCATCGCTCAATACCTTAACGAAGAAGCTTTTCCCGAAGAGATGACCATAGCCTTAAAAAAGGCTCGCAGCCTTCGCTATGGCGAGAATCCCCATCAGCAGGCTGCCTTTTATATTGAACAAAACGTCCGACAACAGCAAGACGGCTTGGCATCCCTGGAACAGCTTAGCGGGCCCGAAATTTCCTTCAACAACCTTCTCGATTTGGATGCTGCTTTGAATCTGCTGGCCGACTTCAGCGACCCCACCATCGCCGTAATAAAGCATAATAATTCCTGCGGACTCGCCTCCCACAATGATTTAGCCGAGGCCTATCGACGGGCTTTAACTGGCGACCCTATAGCTGCCTTTGGCGGCATAGTTGCCAGCAACCGAATTATTGACCTGGCTACTGCCCAAGAGATAAACAAGACCCATTACGATGCCATTGTGTCTCCGGAATACCAGAAGAAGGCTCTAGAATTACTGGGACGAAAAGAAAGCCTGCGCCTTGTTAAAGTTGCCCCTTATCGTCCTTCATCTACTGAGTCCCACCTCGATTTTCGCCGTGTCAGGGGCGGCTTTCTAGCCCAAGTGCCGGACACTTTGACCAAACCCGAACTTAAGCCTCGCGTGGTAACCAGGCGCCAACCCAGCGAGGCCGAGTTACCAGACCTGTTCTTTGCCTGGAAGGCGGTTAAAGGCATAAAATCTAACGCCATAGTTATCTCCAAGGACAAAACATTGTTAGGCATGGGAGCCGGACAGCCCAGCCGGGTAGTCAGCGTTGAGCTAGCTTTAAAAAGAGCCGGTGACCGCGCTAAAGACAGCGTCCTTGCCTCGGATGCCTTCTTCCCCTTCGCCGACGGTCCGGAACTGGCAATCAAGCACGGAGTTACCGCCATTATCCAACCCGGCGGCTCGGTAAGAGACAAAGAGGTAATTGAGTTGGCAGACAAGCATAATGTTGCTATGGTATTTACCGGTGTCCGCCACTTTAAACACTGAAACGGGAAATACGAAGCACTAAACTCTAAACCCTAAACTTTAGGAATTTGGATTTGGAATTTGTTATTTGGTGACACCATGGCTAGAGTAGTAATCGTATCGGATATGCTGCGTGGCTTCCTCGAGGAAGGTTATCCACTTTATTGCGGTATCGAAGCCCGCCGTATCATACCCAATATCCAGAAATTACTGGAGCGAGAATTAGAACAGGGCTCGAAAATTTTCTATTTATGTGACCACCATATACCCAACGACCCGGAATTCAGAATGTTCCCACCCCATTGCGTCGAAGGTACCGAGGAAGCTGAACTCATACCCGAGCTTTCGCAATATCCCGGTGAAATAATACCCAAAAGAACTTTTAGCAGTTTCTACAACACTCCTTTAGACAAGAGACTGAAGGCCATCAAACCTGAAACCATAGTCGTCTGTGGCGTAACCACCCATATTTGTGTTCTGAACGCAGTAATCGATGCCCGAAACAGAGGCTATGAGGTTGAAGTCCCCGTTGATTGTGTTGCTTCTTTCGACAAAAAAACGCACTCCTTCGCTCTGGACTATATGGAGAAGGTGCTGGGAGCCAGGCTTGTTAAACCTTTAGTTAAGGTTTCCCCGCCTCGTTTCGAAATCCCCGACTCGTGGTTGAACGGGGAAACTGCTGACGTCTATTTCCCCCGCACCGTGGAAATACTTAAGAAAGAAAGGATTAATCCCATAGCCACTATGGAGGTATTTCCTCGCCGGGCTGGCATCTTGTGCGGCATAGAAGAAGTTAAAGCCCTGCTCGCCGAAGTTCTTCCCAAGGATAATTGTGAAGTCTGGGCGTTATCTCAAGGCGAGCCTTTCGACAGAAAAGAAGTAGTCCTGCGCATAAAAGCCCCTTATCAAAGCTACGGAACTTATGAAACAGCTTATCTAGGCATGCTCTCCCATTGCAGCGGCTGGGCCACCGCTGCCCGAGAATGCGTTGATGCTGCCCAGGACATTCCTGTCATCAGCTTCGGGGCCCGTCATGTTCACCCCTCGGTAGTGGGCATTATGGAATACTCCGCTATAGTCGGAGGCTGCACTGGCTGCGCCAGCACCGCTGGAGCAAACCTTGCCGGCATCCAGCCCACTGGCACTATTCCCCACGCCCTCATCATTATTATGGACAGCACTGCTAAGGCCACTCTGGCTTTTGACAAGCATATGCCTCCTGAAGTGCCCCGCATTGCACTGGTGGATACTTTTGAGGACGAGGTCAGAGAAAGTGTAACTGTGGCCAAAGCGATGCGCGGAAAGTTACAAGGTGTGAGGTTAGATACACCTTCAGAGAGAGGTCGGGTTACTGCCGACCTGGTCAAGGAAGTTAGAGCCTGGCTGAACCTCGAAGGATTTAAGGACGTGAAAATAGTTGCCAGCGGTGGACTCGACCCGGAACGAATCAGATATTTTATCGATGAAGGGGCACCTGTGGATATCTTCGCCGTTGGCAGCTATATCAGCGATGCCAAGCCCATTGACTTCACCGCCGACCTTCACGAAGTGGAAGGCAAACCCATCGCCAAAAGAGGCAGAATGCCCGGCATCACCCCCAACCCCAGGCTAAAGAGAGTGATGTAGAAACTCGCATATCCTGGGCAATATCTCACCCGTCTTCCCCTGAATTAAATAGTCTGATACGCCTTCGTGAGTGAGCGGCGTGGGGTCAGCATTCACCTCTATTATCTTCACATTAGCCTTACACCCCATTACATCCAGGCCCGAGACTAACCCGCCCGAATGAAATCTTGCCATCCTGGGCAGATTGGCAAAAGGATAGACCACTGCTGATGTTCCGCAGATAAGCATCAAGTCACATCTCGAAGCTTCTTTTTCCGATTCCTCCATGACGTCTGAAGGTATGGGCTCCTTGAAGTGAACCACATCATATTTCAGGGCAGCACCACACTGGCAGCGAGGCGGAAGCTCATCCAGGGAGACTTCTTCCCTGGCAAACCTCGAGCCGCAGGATATACACCTCACCGTGTGGACACTGCCGTGATATTCCAAAACCCTCTTGCTTCCCGCCTTTTTATGTAGACCATCGATGTTTTGGGTGATTACGCACTTTAGTATCCCCAGAGCTTCGAGCTCAGCTAGAGCATAGTGACCGGGATTGGGCTTAGCCTGCCTGATTCGTTCATAAAACGTCCCGTATGTCCCCTGAACCCCCAGCATTTCCTCCCAATATGCCCTGGGGTTGTCCAGGAAAAGCCCGTATCTTTGATAAGCCTTAGCCTCTGCCTCTTTATTTGTGGTCCAGATGCCCTTTGGTCCCCTGAAATCAGGTATATCTGATTCGGTTGACATGCCCGCCCCGGTTAAGGCAATGGCATATTTACTTTCCGCCAAATCCTTGGCTGCCTGCTTGACCAGGTCTGCCATTACTTACCCAAAATCACTGCTGTTGAGGCAAAATCTAGCTTGTCTGCCAAACTCGTCCTGAACATCCTTCGCAGGAATTCTCCCAGGCACCCTTAGTGCCCAGGAAAGCTGTTTTTGTGCTGGCTGATTTATTACCGCCGCAATCCCCACCCTAGTTTTCCCCGAACTGCCCTTTTTCGAACGCTTCCGGTCAGCAACCTATCTGAATTGAAAATGCGAACCGCTACCGCCACCATTATTACCGTGAAAACTGCTGTATAAGCAATACCGCCGATTACCAGCGCATAATTATCCAGCATAAGAGCCCGCATAGCCATCATAGGGTGGGAAAAAGGTATGGCAAACACAAGAATTTTTAAGACGATGGGAATGGTATCGAAGTCTTTAAACATGACTATGAACGCGGAGATCAGAGCCACGGCGGTTATCGGGAAGATTAATGCCTGGGCGCTTCTGTAATTCTTAGCAAATGTTCCCAGAACTATACATAGTGAAAGCCCGGCTAAAAGAGCTACGAACAACGAAATCCCTACCAGTAGATAATCTGGCATGCCCAGGGCCAACCCAAAATCCGCCAGATTTATATCTCCAACCTGGAACGAATTCATGTAGCGTGAAAATCCAAGCATGTAGATAGCTGCCATTATCATCCCGACCAGAGCGCTGCCAACCATTTTGCCAATTACTATATGACTCCTTCTTACCGGCAGGGTTAACAATGTCTCCAGGGTTTTGTTTTCCTTCTCCAATCCCATCGAAGATATTACGGAAGCTCCGGCCATGATTATGAGCATCATCACAACAATTGGAATAACTATCGATTGCGACATAAGCATATTCCCCAGTTGACTTGGCGATAGTCCCTCAATCTCTTTTTCTTTAAAAAATGTGGTATCGCTTCTTGTCGTCGGGTTCAAAACAAGTGCCGGGTCTGATGAGCTACCCTGTTGTATCAGGTCTTTTGATATCTCCTGGTTCACTGCCTGGATAAGCCCTTCAACCGCGCCTGAGGATATGGAATCCATCATCCCCGCCCCTTTCATTATCCAGTAAATTTCTATTTCCCCGGGATTATTGGCATAAATGCTTTGGCTGAAGTTTTCCGGTATTACCAGAAGGGCAACTCCATTTTTCCCCCTTACTTCTTCCAAGCCTCCTTCAGCATCACTGCCATTATAGACAACCTTTGCATTCTTGGTAAGAACGGGCATGGCTATATCAGAAAAATTGCCATCGTCTATATCCACAATTCCTATGATTGGCTTCGCCTTTATGGTTTCCCCAACGTTGCCGATCATATTCCCCACAGACCCATACACCATGGCAATAACCACTATTGGGAGTATGGTTGAGAGGACAAACAATTCCCTGAATTCTTTCTTTACTATGTTGCCAATCATCCTATTGCCTTAACAAAAGCCTCTTCTATATTTCGAGCGTCATATTTCTTTTTGAGTTCCTCAACAGTCCCGCCGGCGATTATTTTCCCATTGTTCATCAAAGCAATGCGGTGACATAAGAGCTCCACTTCCAGCATATTATGTGAAGACAATAAAACCGCCACTCCCGCCTCAACTGCGCTATTTATTATCCTCCTCACCTCTTGAGCATTTAACACATCCAAGCCGGAGGTCGGCTCATCTAATATTGCCAATCTCGGGTTTACCATTAAAGCTCTGCCCACGAGCAAACGCCGTGTCATTCCCTTGCTGTATGTGTCAACTTTGTCGTTTATTCTCTCCCCTAACTTGGCTATTTCCAGTCCTGTCCGGACTGTCTGCTGGAATTTCTCTCCTTCGCCAAAGAACTTGGCGATAAAATTCAGGTACTCTTTGCCCGTGAGATTTTTATAGGCGCCAGCCTCTTCAGGCAAATAGCTTATTATCTTTCTCACTTCTCCCGCCTCTTTAGGAAGCTCATAGTCAAAGACCTTTACCAAGCCAGAGGTTATTTGCAGCAGCGTGGCAATAACTCTCAAAGCGGTTGTCTTTCCCGCGCCATTAGGACCTATCAGCCCGAATATCTCCCCTTCGTTTACTTCAAAGGAGATTCCCTTTAATGCCCTGAAGTTCCCATAGTCCTTGACCAGTTCTCTAACTTCTACTGCTTTCATTGACAATCCTCAGTATACATGAAATTTAGGTTTGATTCCTAGCGCTGACACCATCCTGCGCCAAGATAGCAATGCTATTAGGGCAAACGATGGTGTATAATATACTTGAATATACTTTAATATACTAGAGCGGAAGATGCCGAGCTCGGGACAGAGGACGGGGATTGCCAATCTGCCGCTTCATTACGGCAAGGTGCCTGCATGGCTGTTTGGGCGGATGTGCCAGCTTGCCCGGGAGATTACCATTGTTACGGTAACGGAGTTCGGCACTGGGGAGATGCTGCGCCGTCTTTCCGACCCTTTCTGGTTCCAGGCTTTTGGCTGTGTCCTGGGCTATGACTGGCATTCCAGCGGCGTTACCACTACCGTCTGCGGCGCCCTAAAAGAAGGAATACGCGGGCTGGAAAAGGAGCTTGGCTTATTTGTGGCCGGGGGCAAGGGCCGGACTTCACGAAAGACCCCTGCCGAGATAGAAAACGCCGGGCATCTGCTGAAGGTCAATCCGTCGTCTCTGGTGTACGCCAGCCGGATGTCAGCCAAGGTAGATAATTCTGCCCTCCAGGATGGCTATCCTTATCCTGTGGACAGGAAGACCTACGATAGCAGCATCCAATTTCTAGAACAAGCGGTGGGAAAAGCCAAAATCGGAGAT
>DATBWO010000173.1:0-2556 GCA_036514775.1 Dehalococcoidia bacterium
GCATATCGTCGAGGTCGCCATCGATAATGCCCAGCCCGCGCAGGTTGAGTACCGGAAAGACCACATCGATGTTCGGGTCGTTATTCACCGCGTTCATCCCGGCGATGGTGTGCAGCGAGGCGCCGATAGCCCTGACTATGCCCCGTTTTTTGTATTCCATGAGGCAGTCTAAAGCTCCCTGCCGGCTCTTCAGGTCTTCCGGCGATTGTATCTGGTGGAGATGGAAGATGCCTACCTCTTTAAGGTCGAGCGCCTTCAGGCATTCTTCCACTGCTATTTTCATTTCTTCATAAGAGCGGGCATGGCTCTTGCTGGCGATGACCACCTTGCTTCTATCGATGTCCTTCAGCCCCAGCACCAGGTGAGCGTAGGTGCGGTAGCCCTGGGCTGTATCGTAGAAATTCACTCCCATCTCAAACGACTTCCGTATGGCTGCTGCCCCCTCTTCTGGGCTTATATCAGCCTGCAGTGGACCCAGAATTAAGGTGCCGTGACAGAGCTCCGTCACCGACAGTCCTGTCTTACCGATTTCCACCATCCGCATTTTTGTCTCCCTCATTCAGGCACTTGTTAATTGTCTTTATCTTAGCTGTGGAGTGAGTTGGGTGTCAATTCGGGGCATCGGTTTTACCCGCTCAGCACAACCTGAAATATGCTCTTGTAGAAATTCCAGTCAGGCTTAAAAGGTGTATAGTAGATTCTCAAATATAGGGGCTTTCCTATTTATAGGGAGTCTCAAGATGCTCTTTTCCAATCTAGCTAAGCAAAGGTGCAGCCTCTTGTAACCTTCAATAAAAGATATAACACAAATAGGATTCCGATACCCTTCAGCAATGTTTTCCAGCCTTTATGTTCTTCCTCAAACGCATAGTATGGAAGATAAAATATACCACCTGCAACAATAGTTTGAGCAAAGAAAGCGATGACAAAAATGGGAAGAAGGAAGAGGAACATCCCAGTGAATATTGGCTCAGTTCGGAAGGCTTGAATGAATTGTCTAAATTCCAGTATAAAGCTGTCTATAAAGAGGTATACTATGACCATACCGATGGGAATCTTGATAATAGAGTAAGAACGCTTTGGGGAAAACCACCATACTACCCAACCTGTTATCTGGATAAAGCGTCCTGTGCCCATTCTCGCTTCCTGAATAAACCCTGTCTTTGGGTCTTTAGTCTCTGTAAGTTCACGATAACCTTTACTTTTTAGCCAGAATGGTGAAAAGAATGGGGTCAGAAGAACCCACCATAATTTTCGCCCCTTCTGTTTGATAACCCAGATAGACCCTATTAGCAGGAAGACACTGCCAACTGGGTAAAGCACGGCAGCGGGGAGACCCTTCCCACCAGTGTCGTTCAGAGGTATCCATATCAAGTAGATGAATAACCATGTCCAGTTGAGGTGTCTTTGAAACCAGTTCATTTCACACTTAACTTTCATTGAATCGTATAATTTATTGAATTTATCATCAAATCTCTCATTTTCCTTGAGTCTTGTTAATCCAACAGCTCTTTCTGCGTGCGTCTCAACAGAGTACATGGTGTGTATTAAGTCACGCAATTCATCTTTTGCTGTTGGAAGTTTAGTTCTATCGAAATGAGCTTCAGCCATTCTCGTTCCTATCCATCGAGCTTGTACTGTCAGGATTTTACCAGGTTCAAAGGGGTAGCGAGATTTCAAAACCATCACTAAGGCTTCTTTATGGTCAACCCCATGATTAACTAAATCAAAATAGACTCTGAGATTAGATTTTATAAGTGGCCCCATAGCCCCCAAAGCGAACCAATTCATTTCTGGTACTCCATACAAGAAGACTTGATGGAAAGTTTAACCGATACGAGTAGAATGACTCAACTAATCGTAGTTAGGATGCCATTGATTATTTTCCCATTCCGTGCAAGAGCTATACCTGCCCGACCAGCCCGATGTTTCCACGTAATGTCAGGAGTGCGAAATTCCCGTATTTCGTCTCCCTGCTTCATCCTCATTAAAAACAACTTCTCTATTGTGTTCATATCTCCAAAAGGATAGTCCTTCGTCATATCGATATTAACTCCAAGTTCTTTTTGAGCTTCTTGAAGAGTCAACTGTCGTCCAAGAATTTCGTATGGAAAACTATACCCCGACCGATATACGTCTGGAAACCTGCGGACTCCTTCCAGCAACATACAATCGCTTTCTGTCAACATGTTCTTATCTCCTGCATAATTACGTTCCATAACGGTTGGAAATATTATCTGGCTATATCCTATACCCTTCTGGCATCTCGGTCAATCCTTACCGACAGGAACAGCCAACTTCTCGTGGGTTTGTGGGCATAATCTGTGCCTGAACCTTGTTACCCGCCAGCCTTGATGTTACAATATATTTAGATTTGTCAGGAGGTCACTCCCCTTTGCCGTTAGATTCCATCATCGTTAAAGGTGCCCGTGAGCATAACCTGAAAAACATAGACGTGGTTATCCCCCGGGATAAGCTGGTGGTTATCACCGGCGTTTCCGGTTCTGGTAAAAGCTCTCTGGCTTTTGATACTATCTATGCCGAGGGTCAGCGCCG
>DATBWO010000174.1:0-8501 GCA_036514775.1 Dehalococcoidia bacterium
AATAGGGTGACCTTTAGATAACAATCCACCATCAACATTTACCGGTATCTTGCCATCCACATATGTCGCCTTGTCCTCAATCAACCCAGGTCCCTTCCCAGGTTTGGCAAAGCCCAAATCTTCATAAGCCATAATCTCAGCTATAGTAAAACAGTCGTGAACCTCCGCAACATCAATATCTCCTGGCCCTACGCCAGCCATTTTATATGCCTGTCTGGCTGCCTCCTGGGCACATCTCAGACCAGTAAGCGATTGCCTTCCTGACATTGTCATCGTGTCTGTGGCAGCGCCCAGACCTATTATCCAGATTGGAATATCAGTTACTCTCTTAGCTACGTCACGACTGGCTATTATAATGCAGGAGGCACCATCGGCATTAGCACAGCAATCAAATTTCTTCAGCGGGCTACTTATTACTTCCGAGGTTAGAATTTCGTCTAAACTCAGCTCTTTACGATAAGTAGCCTTAGGATTTGCCGCTCCGTAGTGTGAATTTTTAACCCGTACCTTGGCCAGGTGCTCTTCAGTAGTCCCATACTTAGCCATATGAGCCCGGGCATACATAGCATAACCAGAAGGCATGGTTACGCCAAAGGGCGATTCCCATACTATGTCCCCTCCCCGACTCATCCTTTCCGCAGCATCACGAGAGGTCAAGTCCGACATCTTCTGAAAGCCTATCACGGCTACTACTTTATGAAGACCCGCTTTTATTAATGACCAACCTACTCTTAGCCCTGTGCTACTAGAAGAACACACGGTCTCGACATAGAAACTCGGCTTGGGCGTTAGCCCCAAGTACTCCGAGACTGAGCCGGCTGGCGAGCGCTGCTTATCATATTCTGGAGCCGAACAAATAATGGAGGCATCTATATCATTGTTGGTAATGCCTAGCCCCTCCATTGCCTCGGTATAGGCTTCAAAACACAATTCCCTGACAGATACACCACACTTACGAGAAAAAACGCTTTGACCGACTCCAATAATGGCCACGTCTTGCATAAAACAACCTCCTCTAATCGCAAGAGTTTAGTTTTTTAGAATTCTAGTATGCTATATCACCTGCCTCGTACTGTCAAGCACTTCTCCAGCTTTTTTCATCTTGAAATTATAGCAGTACGACTACTCCAGATACAGTATCTTGTTACAGCTACTGCATTGGATTAAATCACCAGCTTTGACTTTCTGCCATTGACTCGTAGCCACAGTGATGTGGCAGCCCTGACATTTTCCCCTCTCCACTTTGACTACAGCTTGTCCTCTTGCCAGCTTGATTCGCTCATAAGTGTTGAGGGCTGCAGAGTCAATTTGCTGCGCCAGCGTATTACGGTCCCTGCCGAGCCTGACAAGCATGATTTCAATTTCTTTTTTCTTTTGCCCTAAAGTTACTTGCCTTTGCTCCCATTCTTGCTTCAATCGCCCAAGCTCTTCGGCGATAGTTTTTACTTCAGCTTCTATTTCTTCTACCTGACTCATTAATCCCAAGAGGGCATCTTCTTTCAGTCCAATCTGGCTCTTAAGGAATTTGACTTCTTTCTCAAGGTTAATCAGCTCCTTGGGATCTTTGGTTTTGCCACTGTAAAGTTTGCTATCGATTTGTTTGACTTTCTCTTGAAGGTCCTCCAATTCCCATTCAGCACTCTTTTGCTTTTTCTTCAAGTCTCCCAGTTGTTCTTTCTGTGAAGCAAGTTTAGATTCGGCAGCAACCAAGGCCTTATCGTCGCTTAACTGAATTTCAACGTCCTCTAGCTCTTGCTGCTTGCTCTGAAGCTCCAGATCAAGCTGCTGCAACTTATAAAGCTGCCCTACCAAACCCATATTGAAGCTTATTGTAGAAGTGGAGCGGGGATAATGTCAAAAAATACCGGCAACTTCCTAGAAAAAACAAATTCACCCATGAAAATCATGCGATTTTTATGGGAACCTCGTAAATCTGGAAATTAAATCTATCGGAGTCCCCAAAAAGTCACAAGACTTTTGGGGGTTGGGAGGAAGCTAAAGTCCCACAATCCTGGGCTTCACACGGCATTTTTCGGCAGCGATAATGGCATCTATCTGGGATACAACTTCATCAAGCTTATTTTGGTGGCTTGTTATCACATAATCGAAAAGCGGCAGGCTTTTTATTTCCTCTTTAGCCTTTTTCAACCTCAGAGTCAAATCTTCTGAACACTCGCTGTGCCGCTTCCTCAACCTCTTCTCTAGTTCTTCCATTGAAGGATGCATGAGGAAAATAAATACTGCCTGGGGCAGGATTTTCTTGAGAGTAGCAGCACCCTGGACATCCACTCTGACTATGGCATCTACTCCTTTGGATAAAGCCAAAGCTATTTCGTCTTTTGGCACACCATAGTAGTTGCCGTAGACACTGGCCCACTCCAATAACTGGTGTTTATCTATCATTTGCTGAAATTCTTGCCGGGAAAGGAAGTGATAATCCACTCCATCCTTTTCCCGGGCACGCCTAGGACGTGTAGTGGCGGTAACGACATAGTGAAAGGACCGTTCTAACTTCTTCATTCTGGCAAGCACAGCATCCTTGCCTACTCCCGAAGGTCCGGAAAGGACGACAAGCAGGGAGCGAGAACTCTTGTAGGCTCTTCGCTTCGTTCGAAGCTTCGACTCGAGGCTTCGCTCAGACACTTCCCAGCTCAACTTTTTCCTCAGACGGCATGGATGCAGTGGCTAACCTATGAGCAATGGTCTCCGCTGTCACAGCAGCCAACACCATATGACCAGTGTCAAAAAGAACAGCAGCCTTGGCTTTCCTGCCATGAGTGGCATCAATTAAAAGTCCTTTTTCCCTTGCCTCCCGAATGAGTCGCTTGATCGGTTGCTGATTTATGGAAAGTAAAGCAATTACCCTATTTACAGCGATAACATTACCAAAACCGATATGAACTAATTCTGTACACATGCTGCCCCTCCTAACTATAGTGCTTCAACATTGCTTAGCATTTAGTATTCCGTGCTCAGGATTTATCAGTATTTAGTGCTTGCTGCAAAGTCTGCCAGAAGGCAGGATATGATACCTGTGCCGCCTGGGCATGCTTGATGGTCGTTTCTCCTTTGGCTACCAACCCGGCTACTGCCAGGCTCATCGCCAATCGATGGTCGAAATGGCTGTCAACCTCTGTGCCCGATAAAGGCCTACCACCATAGATGACCATGCCATCCGGCAGAGGCTCAATTTTAGCACCCAAGCGGGAAAGCTCGCTTACCACAGTGGCAATCCTGTCTGATTCCTTCACCCTCAGCTCCCCGGCATCCCTGATCACAGTTTTCCCTTTAGCAATACAGCCAGCTACGGCTAACACAGGAATCTCGTCAATGAGGCGAGGGATAATATCGCCACCGACCTCTATCCCCTTTAACTCGCTAGATTCTACCACAATATCGGCTAAAGGTTCACCAGCCTCCAGACGTTCATTATCTATTTTCAGCCTGGCTCCCATAGCCAGGAGAGTATCAATGATTCCCCTTCGTGTGGGGTTAATGCCACAACTTCTTATCATTATTCTAGCGTTAGGGTGAATAGCTCCGGCAACCAAAAAATAGGCGGCTGAGCTGATATCGCCCGGGATGCGAAGGTTGAGGGGAAGTAAAGGTCTGCTCAAAGACAGCAAAGAAATCGAATTCCTCTGGCTTTCCAAACTGGCTCCCATTTGCTTGAGCATCCTTTCCGTATGGTCCCGGGAAGGGATTGTCTGATGCAAGACAGTATTGCCACGGGCAAAAAGACCGGCTAATAGAATGGCTGACTTAATTTGGGCACTGGGGATAGACAGGGTAAAATCTATGCCCTGTAACTTTTTTCCCTTAATGACCAGCGGAGCAAAGGAATCTCGCCCCCTTCCCCAGATCTCAGCACCCATCAACCTCAGTGGCTCAATCAATCTGCCCATGGGACGATTACGAAGAGAGGCATCCCCGGTAATAACAGATAGGAAAGGCTGGCTGGCAAGAAGACCGCCCAGAAGGCGCATCGTGGTGGCGCTATTTTCAGCATCAAGCACATTGCCAGCCTCCTTAAGTCCATCTTCACCTCTTCCTGAGACTAATAGAGCAGGTGAATCTTGCGACCCCTTCCTATCAATGCTCACCCCCAAGACTCTCAGACACTTAACTGTGGCCAGGCAATCTCTCCCCGGAGCAAAATTATCAATCTTGGCTTTACCTTTGGCTAAGCTATTCAGGATGACAGCCCGGTGGGAAATAGACTTATCACCAGGTATCACTACCTCCCCCTCCAACCTGGGACAAGGTTTGATAGTTCTTGCTTCGGCTCTTGGCGAAGACGACCTTAAGCCGACAAATTGTTCAGCCATTCTTGTCTTGCTTTGTTAGCCTCAATTAAGGCTAGTTCCAAGCGTTTATCCTCCTTAGCCACCAGTTGGCGATACCTCTCCAATTCCTGGCTGAATTTATCTATCCAGTTAACTATAGCTTCCCTATTGCTAAGGCAGATATGGGCATTTACCTCGGGATTCCCCGAAGCCAGGCGACTGAGGTCATAATAGCCAGAGGCCGCTAGTTTGGACATTTTAGACCAGGAAGGATTATTGGTAGTTAGCGATACCAGAGCCGCCGAAAGCAACATAGGTAGATGACTAATGCCCGCCACCAGGTTGTCATGCTCTTGAGCATCAATGAAAAAAGGTATAGCTCCCAGCTTCTTGACCATGCCTATCACCTTATCTATCGATTTTGGTGAAGCTTTCTCTGATGGTGTGAGACAATAAGTATACCCCCGAAATAGTTCGGCTTCAGCAGCCTGGATGCCGTAAGTTTCCTTCCCAGCCATGGGGTGTCCGCCAATGAAATCTACCGTTGGCGGCAGTATCTCTTCTGCCCATTTCATAACCTGGACTTTGGTGCTGGCAGTATCGGTGACAACACAACCAGAAGGAAGATGGGGAGCTATCGCGGAGAAGATGTCCTTTACCGTTAGAACCGGCGTGGCGATAATGACAAATTCAGCTTGCTTTACCGCATCCTTTAAATTGGTTTCGCCTCGCTCAATGGCGCCTAAACCTAAGGCATTGGCTACAGTTTCCTGGCGACGGCTATAGCCGACTATTTCCCACCCCGACTTCTTCCCTTGCCTTAAAGCTAACCCGATTGAGCCGCCGATTAACCCTAAACCGATGATGGTAACCAGCACGGTATCATTATAGCAATGTAAGGCTAGGCTGTCATTGCCAGTTCTTCTCTTCTTGTCATTCTGAGCCTCTTCTTTTTTGTCATTGCGAGTCCCGATAAATCGAAGCGTGGCAATCCCATTAGAGCCTTTGTAGGAAGCCCTTTGTGTGCTCCCGCAAACTGAGAGGGACAAGCCCCCCTACGAAAGTAGGGTTACTAATGGGTGATTGACGCGAATACAAACGGCTCTTAAACTATATTTAATTACTTTTAGATTATATTCAATTAATTTTAGAAAATGTTGAATATATTTGGAGAAATAAATTGCCGAATTTATTACATGATTGCTTCGTTGTCTGCGCTCCTCGACTACCTATTAGCATCTGGATGCTGAGGAGCCGGCAAATGCAACCGACCTGAAGAAGGTCGGGTTTTGTGTTTTGAAGGAAATGATGACTTATGAAAGTGAAAATTGTGCGATGGACAGGTTGTAATGCTCCGAGTTGAAGAAGCGATAGGACAATAAACGGAAGTAATAAAAGGAGTGAAATATGAGTAAAACGAAATGGCATAGCAAGGTAATTTATTTAGTAGTTGCCCTGGCACTGGCGCTGAGCTTCAGTCTAGTGACGGCAGTGCCGACGCTGGCAGCGCCAGTAGTGGCTTCAGTAACAGAAACAGCATTTGGCACTGATACAAGAGACCATAATGTCAATATGCCAGCAACGGTTGATGCCGGCGATTTGCTTATTGTACTTTTCACCAATGACGGTAACTCACCAGTAACTCCACCCGCTGGATGGAATTTACTGGCATCAGATCCTAGAGGCAACGCTGTCAGATTATCCGTCTATTACAGGATAGCCGCCGGGACTGAGGGTGGCACACAGGTTAATTTTAGAACCTCCTCCAATGAGCAGGCGGCGGCACAGGTCTACAGGATTACAGACTGGCATGGCACAACTCCACCGGAGATTTCCACAGCCGCAACTGGCTCAAGCACAACACCAAACCCAAGTCCCCTTGATCCAGCCGGATGGGATGTCGCAAACACTCTCTGGATAGCTGTGGCGGGACAGGACCGAGGAGATCAGTCGGGAACTACGGCTTACCCAACTAGTTATACGGATGGGATAAGTACACAGTCTTCAGATCCTGCCACGATGGGGGTTTGCCGAACACACTCAGCCCGCAGGGTGCTTGTTGCTGCCTCGGAAGATCCAGGTGCTTTCACTATTCCAGCATCAGAGGAATGGGTTGCCTTTACCATAGCGATTAGACCAGTACTACACAACCTCACCATCTCAAGCACGGAAGGAGGTTCGGTAACCACGCCTGGTGAGGGATTGTTTACTTACGATGAAGGAATGGTAGTTGACCTGGTGGCGACTCCAGATGCGGGCTACCGGTTTGTCGAGTGGACTGGCGATGTGAGTACCATCGCCGATGTCAATGCCGCCGAGACCACCATCACTATTAACGGCGACTATTCCATCACGGCCGAGTTTGTCAAGCAGTATGACCTAACCATCTCCAGCACGGAAGGAGGCTCAGTAACCACGCCTGGTGAAGGAGTGTTTACCTATGATGAGGGAACGGTAGTTGAGCTGGTGGCGACTCCAGATGAGAGCTACCGATTTGTCGAGTGGACTGGTGATGTGGGCACTATTGCTGATGTCTATGCCGCCGAGACCAATATCATCATGAACGGCGACTATTCCATCACAGCCGAGTTTGTCAAGCAGTATGACCTAACCATCTCCAGTACGGAAGGAGGTTCGGTAACCGAGCCTGGTGAAGGAACTTTTACTTATGATGAAGGAACGGTGGTCGATCTGGTGGCGACTCCAGATGCGGGCTATCGGTTTGTCGAGTGGACTGGTGATGTGAGCACCATTGACGATGTCTATGCCACCGCTACCAATATCACCATGAACGGCGACTATGCCATCACTGCTAACTTCGTAGCGGTCTATGACCTTACCATGGCAGCAGACCCCGAGGTAGGTGGCACGGCAACTGATTTGACCGGTGAATCACCTTACGCAGAAGGTGCAGAAGTCAGTATAAAAGCGGAAGCCAACGAGGGCTACACGTTTGCGAACTGGACGGCAACTGCGGGCGTATTCGGTAATGCGACTGCAGAGGAGACTACCTTCACCATGCCGGCTCAGAATGTAACCGTCACCGCCAACTTTGAAGAGATACCGCCTCCAGTGTATCCGACGGTTACCACAAAAGCCGCCACCAACATCACCGCTAACTCAAGCACCCTGAATATGGATCACAATGTGGGGGAATTCAGCCCGGTGCATGTACGCTTTGCCTACAAGAAGTCCGAAGGCTTGTTTTGGTCTTATACTAATTGGATAACTCAATCAGGAAATGGCACCTATGCTGAGTCGGTCAACGGGCTTAGCTCTAACACCGAGTATGATTTCAAAGCCCAGCTTAATTATAACGATACTGAGATTGAGGTTGAGGGTGCTACCCTTCAATTCACTACAGACACACCACCACCCTCCGGAGGTTGTTTTATTGCCACCGCAGCCTACGGCACTCCCGCCGCTGAACAGATCGATGTGTTGCGAGAATTCCGTGATACAGTGTTGCTGGAAAACACCGCGGGCTCTCAATTTGTCGCACTGTACTACCAGCTTAGCCCCCCCATAGCAAATTTCATAGCTGGAAATGAGCTTTTGAGGACTCTGGTCAGGGAGCTCCTGATTGACCCAATTGTTTGGGTAGTTGAAGCTACAGGGGATATATGGCGGAACTAGGGAGGTATGTGATATCAGGTGTGTGAGATACCAGCCCTAGTATAGGATATCACACCTGCTATGGTCAGGAGCCGGCCGTGCCGTTCAATGTCAGGCATGGTCGGCTCTTTTGTTGTTGTTGTCTCCAGCCAAGGCAGAGAGCTACAAAATGGGTAGAGGTGAAGGCATGTGAGCTGTCCGCCGGGAATACCTGGATAGGTCGCCCCAACGGAGTGAAGAACTCCGAAGTGACAAGCACCTATTCCGCACGGTTGTGTCAATTTGTTGGGGGAAAATTCACCCCGTCAAGGAAGGGGGGCAGGGGATGAGTTGTTAAACGCCCTATCTTAGTTATAATATAATAAAGATAGGTTTTTCTATTGCTTCGCTTATAGGGGTTTTTGCTCTTGAAACAAAGCCATGATGTAATCGTTGTCGGTGCTGGTCCGGCTGGGGCGACACTGGCTTACGAGCTAACGAAAAGAGGGATAGGGGTATTAGTTTTAGAAAAGGAGAAACTGCCCCGCTATAAGTGTTGTGCTGGCGGAGTCACCAGCAAGGCGGCAAGACTTCTGGATTTCGATATCTCCGAGGTAGTGG
>DATBWO010000175.1:0-5117 GCA_036514775.1 Dehalococcoidia bacterium
GCTTTGCCCCAAGTGTGGCAGACCTCAGGCTAGCGGTATCGTATGCCCAATTTGCAGGAAAAGACAAACTGAGATTGACGGCATCCGTTCCCCATTTAGGTTTGATGAGGTAATACGGAAAGCCATTCATCAGCTGAAGTATCGAAATTTGAAGGCGATCTCTCCCTGTCTGGCGGAGTTGCTGGCTGATTATCTTAGATCAAATCCCTTGCCTGGCGAAGCTTTGGTTTCTGTACCCCTATACCCGCGGCGGCTGAGGGAGAGAGGTTATAATCAATCCAGCCTTCTCGCCAAGGACTTGGGTAGGCGCATTGATTTGCCAGTGATTGAGGATTGTCTCATTCGGGTTAAGCAAGCACAACCTCAGGTAAGGGCAGTTGATGTAGAAGAGCGACGGAGGAATGTAGCCGATGTTTTTGTGTGCCGTGATGAAAAGGTAAGCGGTAAACAAATTATCCTTATAGACGATGTATGTACTTCTGGAGCCACGCTGGAGTCCTGTGCTGCGGCTCTCAAGAACAAGGGTGCTACGTCTGTTTGGGGCTTAACGTTAGCCAGGGAGATTTACAACTGAAGGAGGAGAAATGAAGCTACAGATTATCGCTAAGAATAGTGTGGAAGTCTCTGAAACATTAAAGGCGTATGTTGAGAAGAAGGTTGGCAAACTAGGTCGTTACTTACCTACCATCGATGCAAGTAAGGTGGAGATTTCCCAGGAAGGTGCCAAGCTGCCTGAGCAGCGATTCACTGTCCAGGTTACCCTTGACTGCAGAGGTGTCTTAATTAGAGCTCAGGAGAAGTCTAAGGACATTCGCACAGCCATTGACAAAGTAGTGGATGTGCTATCTAAGAGGATCGAGCGATACAAAGGCAAATTATATGATAAAGGCAGAGGCGTTTCTTTTGCTCGGCAAGGAGCGGCAATTGAGGCGGAGGAAATCGAGGCTCCCAGAAGGGTGGTAAAGACTAAACGTTTCTTAGTCAAACCCATGCCTGTAGATGAAGCTGTAAGCCAGATGGAGCTTTTGGGGCATAATTTCTTTCTTTTCATAAATGCCGATACTGAGAAGCTCAATCTGCTATATCGTCGTGATGATGGCAACTACGGCCTGATCGAGCCTGAGCAAGGGTGATATAACCAGCTACCGTTCTTGCTCAGGACAGGCCTGAACAAACCCAAATGTCAAAATCCAAATGACGATTTGCCGATTTCATCGAACATCCTCGGCAAAGCCGGGAGAAATCCAAATGTGTAAATGCCAACACTACCTCCTTTTGTCATTGGGATTTTGAGCTTTGTCATTTGATATTGTTTAGGATTTCATATCTGGGCTGTCATTGCGAACGAAGGGAAAAATAGAGTTGACCTCTTTTTCTGAGAGCTTGTTTGTGGTAATCAAAGTTGAGAAAAGACTGGTGGAGCTGATGGGATTCGAACCCACTACCTTCTGACTGCCAGTCAGACGCTCTCCCGACTGAGCTACAGCCCCACTTGGTTCAAGAATATAACAAAACAACTTGGGAAACTCAAGTTAAAACAACCCCCAATGGGGAGCACAAGCCGAAGTATTCCAGATAGGCTAACACCTTGTGACGTAACTTTCGACCTTGGTCGGTGAGAATCGGAACTTATATCAAAAATCATGCCTCTGCTGCTTTAAGTATAAAATATATTCCTTATTTATTATTCTATGCCCTTTCTGGAGCTCCTCAGTGCCCTCCGAGGCGATTTCCCATGGCTGCGGACAAAACCTGAATCATTGTAGCATGGCTACATAGTTGTTTATAGGTACCTTCAGCGAATTTGCTACGGGTTGGCATTTGGCCATGAGACAATAGAAAACTCTTCCTTCCGAGGGGAGCTCTGATAAAGCCTCATAATGCCCCATTCCTTTGGCGAGTACAAGGTCTGCTGACTCAAATTCTCGTTTGAACTGGGCTGAAGCCGAAGAAAAAACTATTCCCGGTGAAGCTACGCCCGTGCTTATAACCTTCCCCAGCTCGCCTTCCAAGCCGGAGTTTCTCACATCTTCCAATGTCAAATCGTCTTGAACAGGTGATGGTTTAACTACATAGGTAACCTGCACAAATTGTTTCATCCATTTTACTAAAGGTAAGTCGAAATAGAGCTCCCCAGCATTATCCGCCAGATATAAAACTGTACCGGCATCTTTTAGCTTTGCTTCAAATTGCTCCGAGTCATCTACAGCAAAGTTCACAGGTTTCCTGATATCCTCCTTAATGAGGCCATGTTCCCTGAAGAAATCAATGGTATTCGCTGCCGCGGCCAACTTAAGACACCCCCGAAGGTCATCCTTATATCGGAGTCTCAGTTCGGGGTATAATTCTCTGGCGAGCGTCATCTCCCTTTCCTTCATTGCCCGATAAGGGTCGGGATTGTGGGTCACTTCTCTTACTACCTTGTGAATCTTGGTGGCAATCACAATAGATAATTGGCTATAAGAAAACTCATCATCTAATATTTTCATCGCTTCGTTTATTGCACTTTGTTTCAGCGAAGCATCATCCGTGGCTAGCTCTGCAGCTTGGTGGATTAATCTGCGTAAGCATTCATGGCAACCTGGCGCCAGTTTCATTCCAGTTCACTTAACTCAAATTTGAGCAGCTTAACATCCTCAAGTCATTCCGAGCCCTTTGCCCTCTGTCACTTTGGGCCCTTCACCCTCTGTCATTCTGAGCGAAGCGAAGAATCCGCAGACCCTTCGTTAGCACTCAGGGTGACAAATAGAGACAAATTTGAGCAGCTTGTACTGCTGTATTATAATAGTATCGGCGATGTTTGAGAAACTAGAACTAATACAAAAGCGCTATGACGAGCTAAGCCAACTCTTGGCTCAAGTAGAGATAGCTACTGACCGCAGACGGCTTCAAGAGCTAAGCAAGGAAAAAGCTGCTCTTGAAGATATGGTTGGCATGTACCAAGAATATAGGGCCAAGAGCAAAGAGCTGGCGGAACTTGAAGCTTTGCTTAATTCCCATGCCGAAACGGAAATGATGGCTTTAATCAAGGAAGAAGCGAGCAAACTCAAACAACGGCAAGATGAGCTCCTTCGCAAACTTAAGCTTTCCCTGATGCCTAAAGACCCCAATGATGAAAGAAATGTCATTGTTGAGATAAGGGCTGGTACTGGTGGTGAGGAGGCAAGCCTTTTTGCCGCAGATTTATTCCGCATGTATAGTCGGTATGCCGAGGCCAAGGGTTGGCAAGTAGCGGTTATTGATAGCAATCAAAGTGAAAGAGGGGGGTTCAAGGAGCTAATACTTGAAATCAAAGGTAAAGGTGCTTTCAGCCGCTTTAAGCACGAGCGTGGTGTTCATCGGGTACAAAGGGTGCCGATCACCGAAGCCTCGGGACGAATTCACACCTCGACAATTACAGTAGCGGTCCTGCCCGAGGCAGAAGAGATTGAGCTCAACATCAGTCCTGACGACATCAAAATGGAATTTTTCCACAGCCGGGGGGCTGGAGGGCAAAATGTAAATAAAGTAACTTCGGCGGTTCGCATTACCCACCTGCCCACAGGCATAGTAGCCGCCTGCCAGGATGAGAGGTCTCAAATAAGAAACAAGATGAAGGCCATGGCAGTGCTTCGGGCCAGGCTGCTTGACATGGAACAACAGAAACAATCTGAGAGCATAGATAAAGAGCGGCGGATGCAAGTAGGCAGCGGTCAACGGGCGGAAAAGATTCGCACCTACAATTTCCCCCAGAACCGGGTTACCGACCACCGAATCAACTTAAGTTTTCACAACCTTCAACGGATTTTAGAGGGAGAGCTGGACGAAATCATTGAAGCCTTGATTAGCAAAGAACAGGTGGAACAATTAGAAGCGGCTCTTATGTGATTTTACGCGAAGCTTTACAATCAGCTACCCAAACGTTACGCAGGGCAGGAATTGCTGATGCCTCTGTTGAGGCTGAGCTTTTGTTAGGCCATGTCTTGGGGATGTCTAAAACACAGCTTTATACAGAACCGGAGAGGAGCTTAACTTCAGCGGAAACAGAGCATCTACGCCATCTTGTTCAGTGTCGCCTTGACCACGAGCCTGCTGCTTATATTCTGGGGCACTGCGAATTTTACGGAATCGACTTCTGCATTGACTGTCATACTTTTATTCCCAGACCAGAAACAGAACTTCTCGTGGAAAAAACTGTGGAGCTTGCCCGTCGCATTTCGCACCCGGGAAAGCAAATTACCATAGCCGACATCGGTACAGGCTGTGGAGCTATTGCTATCAACCTTGCCTTAGCATTACCTCAAGCTAAGGTTTATGCTACGGATATTTCAGCTTCGGCTCTACAGGTAGCCGAGATGAATTGCCGGCGCCATGGAGTTAACAGCCAAGTGGAACTTTTGCAGGGAAATTTACTTGAGCCGTTGCCTCAACCTGTAGATATGATAGTGGCTAATTTGCCTTATATCAAAGATTGTGAATTTAAAGAGTTAAGCCCGGAGATAAGAGATTATGAACCAACGACGGCCTTAGCCGGTGGTGAGGATGGCTTGGACAAAATACAGAAAATACTAGAACAAATGCCGGGGAAGCTTAGTTACGAAGCTTGTTTCCTTTTGGAAATAGGCCAGGGGCAAGGTGAAATGGTGACTTCGTTGATAAAGAGCTATTTCCCACAGGCCAGTATCGAGCTAATTTCCGACCTGGGCGGTATTGAAAGGGTGGTAAAGGTCGGGTTATAGGTAAGAAATTCAGTTTCACAGGAGCGGGATGGAAGAGATAGAACGGTTAGCTCAGCTTATCATAGAGTCTAAAAAGGTCATCGTGTTTACCGGGGCCGGTATAAGCACGGAGTCAGGTATTCCCGATTTTCGCAGCCCGGGAGGAATCTGGAGCAGGTATGACCCTGAGGACTTCACCATTCAAAAGTTCCTCAGCAGCCCGGCCGCTCGTAAGACTATTTGGAAAATGTCCGCTGAAAGTGGACTTCTTACTGAAGCGGAACCAAATCCTGCCCACTATGCCATCGTTGAGCTCTACCAGCTAGGCAAATTAGATTGCGTCATCACTCAAAATATCGACAACCTGCACCAAAAGGCTGGAGTTCCTGAGGATAAGGTGTTTGAGCTTCATGGTAATAC
>DATBWO010000176.1:0-2308 GCA_036514775.1 Dehalococcoidia bacterium
GTGATGGCCGCTTGCAGGAGGGGGATCAGGACAGCTTGGGTTAGGGTATTCTGAGCTTTATCGCTCAATTGGCGGTTCACCCCCACGTATGTGGGGAATACGCTTTTTGACATTCTCCTGCCCACAAGGTAGTCTTTTATGGTATCCAGTTGAAATGGTCTATTGTTCGACCTATCTCGTTCATCACAAAGAACCTAGCACGGGCTGTTGGAATAGCCTCAAAGGTAAGTAGAAGTTCACCAACATCAATATCAAGGCTGGTTTCTCCAAAGGTGTAGTGAATCGTCTTACCTTCATACAAACTCGTCGATCTTATGGCTAGACTTTCATCCAGTCTCTCTATCTTTAGGTACATTTCTAGCTCCTTTCTGTCTGTCTGTCTATCTCCTTGTGGGCAGGAAATTGCTGCTCAAGACGTGCACTTCTCCTTCTATCCTTCCTCAAACTGATGATAGTTCAGCTCGCGTCTCGTATACTCAGCATTTAGCATTGCGCTCAAATTATGAGTAGCCCCAATAAACCTCCCTGTCCATTCTGAGTCCTCTTCAACATTATCAGAGAAGTCTTCAATTGCGTAAACCAAAATGGCAAGGGTTTGATCATCCAAGTCAGCAATCCAGCTATCTATTTCTGTGAGCACAGCGCACCTCGATTTCCGGCAACCATATCTGACCACCACCCTTACGCTTGACATATGCCTGGACCTTGGCTGTCTTGCCCCATTTAGGCTTCCAAGTAGCACCCCAAAGAAGCGTAACATCCTCATTGAGCAAGCTCAACTTATAATATGTGGTATCCCTACCATAGGTGATCATAAGGACACCTGGCTTGTTCTTGTCTGGCTTCCATTTGCCCGGTGGGAAATCCCACTTGATCTGCGCATAACCCACGTTGGGAGACCAATACCAAGAACAGTTCACACCAAACCAAATCGGCCCCTTATCTGCCTTAGCGGGCGTCGGAACTGCCGAAATCAACAGCACCACTAAAGTGGCTATCAACTTTAGCTTCAGTTTCACTTTTTGCCTCCTTAAGGTTTCCAAGTTCCTCTCTTGCCTTAGTGACCTTTCCCTGTTTCCATACCATCTCCCCGTCCACTTTTATAAATTCAGGCCAGCCTAGACCCTCAGTCATCTGACCTAAAGCGCTCTCAACAGCTTCCTCGAGGCTCTCAAACCTTTGCTCTCGAAGTGTATAGCGCCGCCATATGCCTAGTACAATATCAGCCATCTATTCTCTCCTTATCTGCATAAGT
Source organism: Dehalococcoidia bacterium (assembly GCA_036514775.1). GTDB lineage: Bacteria > Chloroflexota > Dehalococcoidia > GIF9 > AB-539-J10 > RBG-13-51-36. The sequence goes on from DATBWO010000176.1 coordinate 1,256, forward strand.
ATCCTCTCGCACCCTTTCCTCTGCGTGTTCCTGTGCATGCCTCTGCTCATCAATATAAGCCCGTAATTCCTGCTGTGAATAGGGAGGCAGGTCAGCCCACATACGGATAAATGCTTTACCTGGTGAAGTGACAACAAAGCCAGAACGCCTTACTCCTGGGGTTCGTTCGCGGATAAGTCCGCGTGACTCAAAGAGCTCACGCACTGCTTCATACTCACCACGTGTGAGTGGGTTGCCTGCTTCGCGGGAGGTAAGGCCATGATTGAAAGAATAGCCACGCTTGATGATGGTCTGAGCCAGTCTGACCATGCGATCCCAAGGGAGCGGCAGATCAAGGAACTGCCCACGTGTGTAACCGGGGGCGGTACTCTCATCGATCTCACAACGCACAATAATGATGCTCTCTTCGGGAGGAGCCGGGGGCGGAGGGGGAGCCAGGCGCCTGGTCCGGACCTTACGCCATGCGGCAATAAAGAGTCCAGCGCTACCAAACACGCCCAGCCCAAAGCCGGTCAAGATGAGAAATAGTTCTTTTTCCATGGCTCATTGATCACTCTTGCATAGATATAACTCCCACGGATATGATTGGGGTGGATAACGAAACCGTGAAAGTTAGTTACAACCGTAAGGTAGGTGCCTCGGCAACGTGGAGTGTGGCAGTGTTCCCATTCGTACTCCAGTAGCCGAGGATCCCACCCAAGAATAGCTATTGAGTTCCCACACCAGGGGCAGAAGCCGTATCTAGGTGGGAAACCCGGCGACAGTATCAGCTGGCTTATCCAGTTCCTTTATTGCGGAGTCGGTATCATCAATAGCCTGCTGCTCAAGCTCAACATCTAACTCAGGCTTTATCCTTTTCCTGGTTGCCTTCTCTGCCTTTAAGCGTGCACGGGCATTCAGCATCACCAGGTTAACCAGGTATATATTAATTCCTGGCTCGGGAACAATTATAGGAGTAGGTGTATCTGCCTTTAGGCGCAGATAATAGACCGGGCCACGTTTCTCCCAACGCCAGATCAAGTCTTCACGCTCAGCTAAACGAAAAGCATCGGC
>DATBWO010000177.1:0-7445 GCA_036514775.1 Dehalococcoidia bacterium
ACGTTCACCTGTTCCTGGATTTGCCTCTCATTTACAGGGCACTGAAAAAAATAAAGAAGTGACTTTAAGTTTGACTATTCCCGATGACTACCCCATTAAAGAAATGCGTGGCAAAGAAAGTACTTTCAAAGTCACTGTTACCGAAATAAAGGAGAAACAGTTGCCAGAGCTTGATGATGGATTAGCTCAGAGTGCTGGCTATGATAACTTGGCGGATATGAGGAAGAAAGTGGCTGCTGATTTAAGAGCTAAAGCTGAGGCTAGGAATCGCTTGGAGTCGAAGCAAAAGGCGCTTGATGCTCTTGTGAAAATCAGCGAGGTGAAGTATCCCCCTATTTTGGAGGACGAGGAAATTACCGGACTTCTTAGAGACGAGGCAAGGCGCTGGGGCTTTAGAGAGCTAACCGATTATCTAAAGAGAGCTAATAAAACGGAGGAAGAACTTAAACAAGAACTGCGTCCCATAGCGCAAAAGCGGCTTATCGAGGGCCTTGTCTTGGTGAAATTAGCTGAAGAGGAAAAGATTGAAATTAATTCCTCAGAGGTAGATAATAAAGTGGGTGAGATTGTCAATGATGCTGAGGATAAGGAGAAAGCAAGGCAGTTCCTATCACTGCCCCAGGTTAAGCAATCAATTGAACAATCTCTGCGCACTCAGAAGACGATGGACCAATTATTACAGATAGCCAGTAGCAATGCTGAAAATATGAAAAAGGGGGAATGATGGAAACAGTATCTCAAGTGATAATTCCTACAGTGACAGAGACTAGTCCGCGTGGTGAACGTATTTTCGACATATATTCTCTACTGCTCAGGGAGAGAATTGTTTTTTTAGGCACGCCGATCAACGACCAGATAGCCAATCTTATTATTGCCCAGCTCCTCTACTTAGAGAGGGAAGACCCGGAAAAGGATATAAACCTTTATATTCATTGTCCTGGCGGCGTTATCAGCGCTGGCTTAGCTATTTATGATACTATGCAGATTCTTCGCTGCCCTATATCCACCATTTGTGTCGGTCTAGCAGCTAGTATGGGCACCTTGCTTCTTTGTGCCGGGACTAAAGGCAAAAGGTACGCTTTAACCAATTCGACTATACATCTGCACCAGGCAGTTGGTGGTGCTCAGGGGCAGGCGGCGGATATTGAAATTGCCGCCAGAGAAATCATGAGGATGCAGGAAATGATACGTAACATAATAGCCAAGCACACCGGTCAGCCGGTAGAGAAGATTGCCCACGACACTGATAGAGACTTTTATCTTAGCGCTGAACAAGCAGTGGAATACGGCATTATAGACGAAATACTTAGCAAGCCAGCCAAGAAATAAAGGGGGGATTTCGTAAGACCTTAGTTCCACTGTTTTGGTTGGTAGGATGATAGCAGGCTGGAGAGAGGCAAATGTTGCGGTTCACGTCGCAAATGAAGCATTCGGTGGGCTGGGCAAAGCAGGCTTGATTACTATCATCGTCGTTTCCTTAATTGCTATTGTTGCCTTTGTGTGGATCTTCCGTGAGACCGGAAGGCGAGACTAAGTAATCTATATTAGCCCAGTTTGGCAGCTTCCTCTCTAACCAGATGTCGGATCCTTTTGTGGATTTCCAATGCCCGAGTTATGTCTTTTGTTCCAGCTATCCAGTGGAACCATTCTCTATCCCCTGTCCCTCCAGCTACCTCCTTTTCCTTGACCACTCTTTCAACAACGTGGCGTCCACCTTTCTCCCAGGCTTCCAGAACCACCCACAAATCATACAAGCTTACTGATGCCAGACCCAGAGTGGAGTAGGGCAAGACATATTCATTGGCATTGAAGGCAACGGCTAAGCCACTTGCTTTGTTTACAGACTGGAGCATTTTGAAATCTGTGATGCTATCCCCCACCACCGTCCAGCGAGAAAGCGGTTTCCCCATCCTGGTGCTAAAGTTCTCCAGTGCCTCTACCTTGCGTCTTCCTCCCACCGGTTTCACCTGGCCTATAATTCTTCCCGAACTTGTTTGGGGCAATTTCTGCCAATAAAAATAGTCCAGATATTCCTTTATTTTAGCATCGTCAGTAGAAGGATTAAGATTCACAATTTCACGTTCTGTTTGCTCCAGTAAGGCAAATTCATCCGGACTTAATAGTTGGCGAATCTGTGCCAGGGGGAAGGAAGTGCAAGCTACATTCTCACTGGATATGCCTAATCTTTGTGTGATGGGGAAGGCATATTGCTCGTAACTGGTACTAATACAAAATATGTACCACCCTCGAGATTTAAGTTTAGAGATTAATTCAGTTGCTCCCGGGGTTAACCCAGCTTTCTGCCCCATAGCAGCGATTTGTGCCTCTTCTATTCCGTGGTAAGCAAGGAAAGGAGTGATGAGAGCAAGAGTGTCTCCCGGCTCATAGTCAGGCCGACCTTCTAAAGTCAGCAAATCATCATAGCGGCTGATGACCTCGAAAATCTTGCCGCCACGGGGGAATAGCTTCATCAGTTCATAGGCATTATCCTGGGGAGCTAAAGGGCCCTCGAGGTCAAAGCAAATCAAGTTCATCTCAGACTTTTATTAACCTCCTCATCTACCTTACTGCTAAGGTTATAACCGCCGATTGGCTTTCCTTGAACATCGATTACTCTCCCATCCTTTATGCCGACCTCGCCTCGACTCAGAGATTGTAATGTCAGGGTGATAAGAGGGAATTCTCTAGCAAGTTCGTGCTGGCGAATAAGCTGAAACAGCATATTTTTGTCGTCCCTTCGCCAATATTCAGTGAAGGGCGCACCTTTAATAGAGAAGAGGCAGTAGCTAACTACCGGACCTCTGTCCAGCTCAGGGGTAGCCAGGTGCATCATTGCCCCGGCTGTCTCGGCTTTATTTTTTATCAACGTCCAGATTACCTCCTGCCAGCTGCCTGCAGGTCCACCGGGAGGCGCAGGATGAAGATTAAGCATATCGTATTTCTGGCATAGCTCTTCACTCACGATGAGCATATAGCCGGCAAGAACACAAAGGTCAGGAGCAAATGGTTTAATCCTCCTGTTTACGTCCATATCGTATTTGATACGCCACTCTTTTTCCTCGCCGATAGTCTTGAATTTTTTGTGAGATAAACAAATAAGAGGAATGTTGTAGCTTCGAACAAGTTCAAAGAACAGGTCGCTTTCCTTCGCCTCGCCAGGTTCTCGGTTGCTAAAAACGAAGCTGATTTTCCCATTAATGTCGCCGCCGTGGCTCTTATCCTGCACAGCTTGCAAAAGCTGCCGGGCAGCTTCATCTCTCCCTGTGGAAAACCAACCAATGTTCAGCAAGAGCCCGTTTTACCCTCCTCACTCATGTCATTTTGAGCCGTTCGCTTTTTGTCATTGCGAGTCCCTCCCCGATTAAATCGGGGATCTCGGGGCGAAGCAATCTCCTAACGCTCAGGGTAAACACCGCGAGGGATCTCCAAGCATATGTTTCCTTATCCTGGCCCACGTGCTAGCGAAGTGAGCCAAATAGCTAGATTTTTGCCCGAATATTTTGCCCTGAGCTAAAGAATTTAGGAAGTCATCAGGTCCATCGAATTCGGGCATTTCCACATATGCTCGGCCAATTTCGCCTAAAGTATGGGCATCGCTGCCAGCGCTGGCAACCTTTCCGTGCTCTTCGGCTAGTTTCCGTGCTCTGGCGATATTATTAGAAAATGGCGTACGAGAATTAAAAGTTTCAATAATATCGACCTGGGATAAAAATTCTGTCGAGGTTAACGGGTTAGCATTCCAGGGCAGCGACCTGCCAAATGGATGAGGAATAGCCACTAGACCGCCTTGGCTTCGGATTCGAGATATTGTTTCCTGGGGAGACAATCCCCGGGAAACTGCTTCGCTAAGAAAGAACCCCATTATTTCACCCACGGGCGTTAAGACCTCCTCAGCAACGATTACTTTGAACGGGGCAATTTCTCTTAACTTTAAGGCGCCAGCAATGGTGTTGTGGTCAGCTACAGCAATACAATTTATACCTAGCTTGATGCAACGCTCGACTATTCGCTCCAGAGGTGAGAGACAATCTATGGAATAGCAGGTATGGATATGTAAATCAGCTTTTATCAACTAGCCAGCCTTCTCCAGATACCCCCCGGTGCGTGTATGCACTTTGATGATGTCGCCTGTATTAATGAAAAGAGGAACCTGGATGGTTGCTCCCGTTTCTAGCTTGGCTGCTTTAGTGCCTGCTGTGGCCCTATCTCCCTTGAAGCCGGGCTCTGTCTCCGTAACCCGGAGCTCTACCGAATAGGGTAGCTCTATGGTCACTGTATCCCCCTTGCAGGTCAGAATCTCCAGCATCAACCCCTCTTTCAGATAATTTGTGCCCTCTCCTATTTGAGCAGAAGTTAACATAATCTGCTCGTAACTTTCGGTATCCATGAAGTAATAAAGGTTGCCATCTCTATAAAGATACTGGACGGGACGGTGCTCCAGAAATACTGTTGTAACTTTATCCCCGGATTGGAAATTCCGCTCGGTGAAATTCCCGCTACGAACACCACGAAGTTTCAACTTAACTACGGGCTGCCTTTGTTGCATCTTAACATGTTGGTATTCCAGAATTTGGTATATTTCGCCATCTAACTCTATGGCGGCTCCCTTTCTCAATTCTCCGGCATCCATCATTTAGTAACCTCCGTGTTTGTTGAGAGTGAAGTATCACTATGTTCCGTTCGCTCTTTAGAATAACAAATCTCTCTCTGCCTTGGTAAGAACTCTGGCCTTGCCATTTTCCAAAACTACCATATCTTCAATTCTAACACCACCTTGTCCCGCAAGATAAATTCCCGGTTCTATGGTAAAAACCATGCCATCTGCGAGTGAATCAGAGGAGTTGGGACCAAGCATGGGAAATTCGTGCACCGCTAGCCCCACACCATGTCCTAGACCGTGTCCAAAGGCATCTCCATAGCCGGCTTGTTCAACAACGCTTCGCGCCAATCGGTCTGCCTGCGAAGCAGTCATTTTTGATTCAATCCCTTTTATAGCAGTAGCCTGTGCTTTGAGAACTATATTATAAATTTCCCGGAAGGTTTTGTCTGCTTTGCCCAGAAATAAGGTGCGGCTAAAGTCGCTGCAATAACCGTTGATTCTGGCTCCCATATCAATCAATACTGGTTCATCAGAGCGAATTTTTTTCTCTGTAGGTCGAGCATGAGGCAAAGCTGAATTTGGACCTGAAGCCACAATGATTTCAAAAGGTATTTCTTCACTGCCTTCTTGGCGAAGGATTTTTTCTATCTCCCAGGCTGCCTCCTTTTCCGTTATGCCAGGGCGAATTGTGGCATTCGCCTGTTCAAAAGCAATATCGGCTAGTTCTACTGCTTTTGTGATAAATCGTAGTTCTTCGGGCTCTTTTATGGAGCGAAGCTGCTCTACTACGCCAGTGGTAGGAACAAGCTCAAGGTTAACTTGCTTGGTCTTCATGGCCTCACTGAGCTTGTGATAACCCTCGTAAGAGATAAAGTTTGCCTCGAAGCCTAATTTGTGCCACCCCAAATCGGAGATTAAAGCAGGAAGCCAGTCATGTAACTCCCCTTTAGTCCGGATAATTTCAAAACTTGGTGACTCTCCCTTAGCTTGCTCTACATAGCGAAAGTCAGTAGCTAAAATAGCATTTTGCCCTGAAATGAGTAGCCATCCGGAGGAGCCGGTAAATCCAGAGAGGTAGCGAAGGTTCTCCGGTTGAGAGATTAAGAGAGCATATAGTCCCTTTTCGGCGATCGTCGTTCCCAGCTTCTTTAATCGCTTTATTTTCGAATGGCTCTTCTCGCATTCCACAATTCTATTCCTCATTTCGAGTTTTCCTCATGCTATAGATAAATAAAAACCCCACGTCCGCCGGGACGTGGGACACACGCCTCAATCACAGACATATACTAAAACAAGCTCCACCACCATCGAGCGAAAATGGCAATCTGTCGTCCTTTATGGTCGGGGTCTGAGGATGATTTCGTTCCCATGTCTTATATCTCGTTCAGAAGGGATTATAGCCCGCCTATATAATCATGTCAATCTAAAAGGGCTTAAAAGAAGCCCTTCATATCAATTTCTTAACATTTCTGTTATAACATTACAGAAGCATGAAGCACAGCCAGGAGTTTAGGGATGGCAGGCAAAAAGGTGTTGGTAGTTGATGACGATGTCAAGACTGTGGAGTTGGTCAGGCTCTACTTAGACCGGGAGGGCTACCAGGTTCTAACTGCCTATGATGGTGTTGAAGCTTTGCGTCTGGCTCGTGAAAGCTCCCCCGACCTCATTGTTCTTGACCTTATGCTGCCAGATATTGATGGACTTGAGGTCTGTCGCACCTTGAGACACGAATCCGATGTACCAATCATTATGCTTACTGCCAAGACTACTGACCAGGACAAGCTGACAGGTCTGGACCTAGGTGCCGACGACTATGTGACCAAGCCTTTTAGCCCTAAGGAACTAGCGGCTCGAATACGGGCAGTGCTAAGACGTCTTCCCGGAGAGCGTGGCCCTGAAGAGATTAAGCGTGGTGAACTTAGTATGAATTTTACGACACACGAGGCGTTGTTTGCCGGCAGACCATTGGATTTGACCAGTGTGGAGTTTAAGTTACTGGGAGTTCTCGCCAAGGAGCCGGGTAGAGTCTTTAGCCGGGCGAGCCTTATAGAAGAGGCCTTGGGCTACGATTTTGAAGGTTTCGACCGCACTATTGATGTTCACATACTCAACTTACGCCGAAAGCTGGAGCTGGACCCCAGCCACCCCAGGTATATAAAGACGGTATATGGAGTTGGCTATAAGTTTATCGGGAGTGAACAGTGATACATAGTTTGTGGTTTCGTCTCTCGATGGTTTTCGCAGTGATAATAGTGGTGACCGTTGGCACCATATATTTCTTCGTCAGTCAGCGCATCGCAGTCGAAATGAAATATTACGAGCAAATAAGTGCGCAATATCGTTCCGACCAAATACGATTTAGTCTGTATCTCTTCTATTTTGACAAGGGAAGCTGGGAGGGCGTCCAGTCCGTGGTTGAAGATACAGCGCGTCTCTCTGGGACACATATTATATTGGTCGGTGTCAACGGGACAGTCATAGGTGATTCAGAAGGAGAACTTCTAGGGATGAACTACACTGACTCATCAGACAGTCCTATCGAGTTGTACTTGTTCACAGCGCTTCTGGGAAAAGTCTACATCAGCTCTGACCCTGCCGCAGAACTATATGTTGCTCCATTCCGAAGACTCTCCGCGTCAATAAATCGCTCCCTTCTCTTGGGAGGCTCGCTGGCAGTTGTCATCGCTTTGGTATTGACTTTTATCCTGTCGCGGAGAATGTCATCACCCATCGGTGTTCTTGCCGAAACTGCCAGACGATTGGGACGGGGAGACTTATCCCAGAGGGTTAAATTGCAGAGCAAAGGCGAAGTTGGGATGCTGGCTCAAGCCTTTAACTCTATGGC
>DATBWO010000178.1:0-2293 GCA_036514775.1 Dehalococcoidia bacterium
TGTGAGATAAAAAACGGGCCCCGCCTGCCCAATCGACTTGCCAGCAGAGTTTTAATAAAGCGGGCGATATCGCTCCAACCCCAGCGCGTTCCCGAACCTCGTTGCTTTTCTAGCATGACACGAACCGCCCCTTTTACATTATGCTAAATCAACCCCCAAAAGTCTTGTGATTTTCATGAGTGGGTTTAATGAAAATGAGAGCTTCCTGGCAACGACATATTTTCCCAGAAGGTTTCCCCTCAAGTATCGTCTGCGCTGGAGCGTTTCACTTCCGTGTTCGGGATGGGAACGGGTGGTTCCACTTCGCTAAAGTCACCAAGAAGCTCTCTGATTAAGTATAGCCTATTCCAGAAAGAATATGCAAGTTTGTGGGAGAAAAGCGTTTCATAATCACTTATCAGCTCTGAACCCTGCGCTTCTTGTCACTCTGACTCTGAACGAAGTGGAAAGGAAGAATCTAATTGACGAGTCCCAATAATTGTCTGTATAATGCTGGTGGTATTTCAGAATGGCGCAGAACAATCCCAGTAGAGAAGGAAGTAGCACGCCCGGTAATAGGCTTTTTTTCGTGTTGAGGGTCTTGGATGCCGAGAATCGGCTGCTCGAACGCGCTGACCAGAAGGCAATATCACTGCTCGCTGCTCTTGGCGTGTTTATGGTCTTCTTCATCGTCTACCACCGCGTCATCCCGATTAACTTGTTCACTGTTATACTGCTCTCGATATACTTCATCGTTTCTTTAATGGCTATAGTGAGCTTTGTCCTGACAGTGCGCCCCAGGATTCGCATGGTTGAGGAAGAAACAGGAGACACGGATAAGGCAGCCGCATGTGAACCGGCCTTCTTCGTGGGAATCTGTAAATTCCCCACTTTATCTGCTTACAGACAGGCTCTTCAAGATATGATAAAAGATGAAGCATCTGCTATCGATGTCTACACCAGGCAGATCTTTGGCATAGCCCGAGTCAACGCAGTGAAGTATAAAAATATCCAGCGTGCTGTCCTTCTGGTCATCATCGCACTGGCGACGGAATTAGCTCTTGTGGCCTACTTATTTATCTACTATTACGTTCAGGGGGCAAACATGCTGCCACCGATTACTGGCTAGTATTTGGAATTTTTTCGACAAGGCTTGCTCTCAAAGATTAGTGTCCACCCTTACAATACGACCTTTCTTTAAGTCTCCCCCTTAAAATAAGAAAAACGTAGTGCGAGGCCCCGACTCTCTCTCGAGGGTGCTCGATAAAATCGGCACTTTAGCCTCGTGCTGGGGTGGCATTGCACGACCTTGAAAGGTCGCACTACAATCGTGCTCGGAATTTGGCGACTAAGAGGGGGAATCCTGGAAAAACTTCTTTCCTGCGTTCCTGTGGTATAATGGTTTCAAAATCTCATGGAGAGGAGGTTTGTTCTCATGGATTGGGGTATGCGAAACCGTTTGGCGCAATTAATTCAAGCGGATGGCCGCTGTTTGTTTCTGCCCGTGGACCATGGGTATTTTCAGGGTCCTGTCAAAAAATTGGAGAACCCGCGTAAAACTCTCGAACCTCTCCTCCCTTATACCGATGCCATTTTCATTACCAGGGGAGTTCTAAGGTCATGTGTAGACCCTGACAAGACGAAACCAATTATCCTTAGAGTATCCGGCGGCACCAGCATAGAGGGGAAGGACCTGGCTCACGAGGGGATAACGACCTCTATGGAGGAAGCCATCCGGCTCAATGCCTGTGCTGTGGGCATCTCCATCTTCATCGGGACCGATTACGAGCACGATTCGTTGTTGAATCTGGCTAAGCTTGTTGACGAAGGGGAAAGGTACGGTATCCCGGTAATGGCAGTTACCGCTGTGGGCCGAGAACTGCAGAAGCGGGAGTCCCGTTATCTTGCTCTGTCATGTCGTATTGCTGCTGAGCTGGGCGCTCGAATAGTAAAGACCTATTACTGTGAAAGATTCGAAAGGGTTATCAGGGGCTGCCCCGTTCCGGTAGTCATTGCCGGCGGGCCCAAAGTACATACCGGATTTGAAGTACTTCAATTTGTTTATGACGGCATCCAGAAAGGCGCCATAGGTGTGAATCTGGGGAGAAACATCTGGCAAAATGAACACCCCGTGGCTATGATCAGAGCAATGCGCGCCATTATCCATGAGAACGCTACTCCTGAGCAGGCCCAGAAACTATACGATAGCGTAAAGAGTGGTAAGGCATAGCTGCGGTGTCTCCAGGCAAGTACGCTACGGTATTTGGGAAATCCTGAACCCCGAACGAAATTCAAAAATTAAAGGTCAAAAATC
>DATBWO010000179.1:0-3056 GCA_036514775.1 Dehalococcoidia bacterium
CCCCAAGGTTTTGGATGTTGCAATTGTCGGTATGCCCGACCCGATAATGGGGGAAAAAGCATGTGCCTATATAGTGCCTAAAACTGGACAGGAGTTCAAATTCGATGAGATGGTTTTATTTTTAAAGGAAAAGAAGATTGCTATTTATAAGTTACCGGAAAGGTTAGAAATCGTAGGGAAGTTACCAACAGTGGCAGGACAAAAAATTGATAAAAAGGCCCTTCTACAAGATATTGCCCAAAAGCTAAAAGCTGTAAAAATTTTAAGTGGAAATGTTCTTTAAATTCCCCTATGGCAGGAGAGTCAGTTTTACTTTTTCAAATGTGACAATGTCGAGTTAGAAAGGAGAGAAAAATGGCAGATGCAAGTTATGATGCAGTGATAGTTGGGGGCGGAAACAAGGGTTTGGTAGCGGCGATGTATTTAACGAAATATGCCGGGATGAGTGTGGGGATATTTGAGGACAGGTATGAGCTTGGCGGCGGCTGGGCTTCAGAGGAGAATCCAGCGCCGGGTTTTGTCGCCAATTGCTGCTCTCAGTATCGGTGCGGCTTTTACGACCAACCCGTAATGGGTGATGATTTCCCAGAATGGAAGGATTATGGAGCTGAGCTGGTGCTGCCGAATGGACTGAATATAGGCGCCATCTATGAAGAGGATCATTCCTACAGTGGGACCTATACCCCTTTAGCTGATCCCACCGGCGAGCGCACTGCTAAAATCTATGCCAAGCACTCACAAAGGGATGGTGAAACCTTTTTAAAAATGCTGAAAAAGTTCAATGAAATTATAATGCCCGCTCTGTTGGAGTGGGTGTGGAATCCACCACAGCTTCCAGGTGTGCCCAGTCCTATGGACATGTTGCTCTCCAATCCGGAGAGCGGGATTGATCCAGCCTGGATGTTTGCGACACCAGTGCAAGTATATAAGGATTTGTATGAGGCTCCAGAGAACCAATTGTCCCAGATGAGGATTATCCAGGCTTATGGCATGAATTCCATTGAGTCCGGGATGGGCATTACGGCTTTTATAGTGGGCTTCCTGGGCCTTGCGACCGGCTTTATGAAGGGAGGGACCCATAATCTTGCCCACGCCTCGCAACGGGTAGTATTTGAGAATGGGGGGAAGGTTTTCGTCAATTCCCCGGTGCAGAAGATCCTGATAGAGAAAGGAAAAGCCAGAGGAATTCGGCTTGAAGACGGCACTGAGGTGGAGGCAAAGAAACTCGTTCTCACCAGTGTTGCTCCGCACCAGCTCATCGAGCTAATCGGGAAGGATCATGTCAGCGACAAGATTCGCCGCAGGGTGGAGAACCTGTCAAGAAACTTTGTTACCATAGCGTGGACAACCTGGGCTCTGCATGAGGCGCCGCGGTGGAAGGCCATAGACTATAACCCTGATATAGGTCCTGATATAGCTCGTTCCTTTATTTGCTGTTTGGCTGACAAGAATCCGGAATCTTTGGCCCGAGAGCTTGCTGAAAGAACTTTGGGAAGGATGCCGGGGAAACTTGAGATATACGTCGGCTTTCCCACGCACTGGGATTCAACCTATGCGCCTCCGGGAAAGCATACTATGCTTGAGGAGCAGTATGTCCTCGGCGCCGGCATGCTGACGGAGGATGAATGGAAGCGATGGGAGAAATTGCACGCTCAGCAGGTGCTCGACCGGCTCCATCACTTTGCTCCAAATATGACCTGGGACAATGTTATAGGTTATAACCTGGTGACCCCGTTTTATACTGCCCGGCATGGTAAGAATTTCGGTCCGGTGGGTAATTGGGCTGTTATAGACAATACAATGTCGCAGATGGGCGCCACGAGACCAATTCCTGAGCTGGCGCGCCATAAGGTGCCGAATATAGAGAGCCTCTATTGCACCGGATCAGGATGGCATCCCTTTGGACTTTCATGCTCTTGGCAGGGCTACAATGTTTACAAGATTATAGCCGGCGACTTTGGTCTGAGGAAGCCCTGGGAGGAAAAGGGGCGCGCCTTCTAACCCCATGCCCTTTCGGAACAACAAACGAAGGATGAAAATGTCCGAAATCTGGTAATGCCATAAATCGGAAGTGACCGGGGACTGGCGACCGTCGCCCACTTTCATATAAGATAAAAGGAAGGAGAGCACGAAATGGAAAAAAAATATGACGTAGTAATCATTGGAGGGGGACCTAACGGACTGACAGCGGGCGCCTATCTGGCTCGGGCTGGGTTGAAGGTTGTTGTCTTGGAGAAGAGATTTGAAGCCGGAGGAGGGCTTGCTACAGAGGAGGCAACCATACCTCGGTACAAGCACAATACTCATGCCGTTTACATGATGATGGTAGATTATGCCCCCCCTTATGAGGACCTCCAGCTTGAGAAGCGATACGACCTCAAACATATCTATCCTTCGCTCCAGTTCGCCATGCCTTTCCGCGATGGGAGCTGCTTGTGCCTTTATAGCGATGTAGACAAGACATGCAAGTCAATAGCTAAATTTTCAAAGCGCGATGCTGAGAGCTATCGTGAGAACTTTCCCAAGTGGAAGAGGATGATGGATGAGTTCATAGCGCCTGCCACTTATGTTCAGCCTATACCTGCCCTTGAGCAGATCCCTAAGTTTGAGAAGGCAGAATGGGGGAAGGAGATGATGGAGCTTACGGAGAAGAGCCCGAAAACGATAGTTGACGAGCTTTTCGAGAACGAGCGTGTCAGTGCTATGATGTTATATATTGCCTGTATGTGGGGTTTGGACCCCGAAATGGAAGGGGTGGGTTATCTGGTTCCTCTTTACTTCAATCGGGCGGCTAACTACAGGCTATGCGTTAGCGGCACCCATGTGCTTGCTCAGGGTTTGATTAAGGCGCTTTTAGAAAATAAGGGGATGATTTTCACCAGCCAGGAAATGAAGCGGATTATAGTGAAGGATGGCAAGGCAACCGGGGTTGAGATGAAAGATGGGACTATATTTGAGGCTGATAAGGCCGTGTTGAGCACTATCGATACCCACCAGACCTTTTTAAAGTATGTAGGTGAAGAGAATTTGAACAAGGAATTTGTGGAAAGCCTTAA